>NZ_CP030041.1:5650983-5951563 GCF_003260975.1 Echinicola strongylocentroti
AACCTGAGCGAAGATCGATTTGATGATTTTGGTAATTATTTGGCCAATGTAATCACTGGACTGGAAGAGAAAGGGCTTTCAGTGGATTATGTAAGTCCGGTAAATGAGCCTCAGTGGGACTGGTCCGATGCAGGACAAGAAGGTACTCCGTTCCTCAATTCGGATATCGCGGGGATAGTCCGAAGTTTGGACGCTTCCCTGACCGCATCCGGGTTGTCCACCAAAATTGATATAGCTGAAGCCGGAAAGATCAATTACCTCTATGAAAATTCCGATAAGCCCCAGCGAGGGTCTCAGATAGCCGCTTTTTTTGGTGATGAATCGGAAGATTTTATTGGCCATCTGGATCATGTAGGACAAGCAATTTCCGGACACAGCTACTTTACGACATCTCCATTTACTTCGGCAGTCCAGCAGCGTAAAAACCTCCAACGGGCAATATCAGAAGTGGACGACTTGGAGTTTTGGATGAGTGAGTACTGTATATTGGGAAATAATGGCGGAGAGATCAATGGAAGTGGCAAGGATTTGGGGATAGACCCGGCCCTTTATATGGCCAGGGTGATCCATAATGACCTTGTCATTGCCAATGCTTCAGCTTGGCATTGGTGGTTGGCCATTTCTCCCTATGACTATAAGGATGGGCTCATCTACATAGATAAAAATAAAGAAGATGGAGATTTTGAGGATAGCAAGATGTTGTGGGCACTGGGCAACTATAGTCGGTTTATCCGTCCAGGTTTTCAGCGAAAGGGAGTGGTATTGGATGGAGATGAGTTGCAGTCGGCAAACTTCCTGGTTTCTGCCTTTTCATCACCAGAAGCAGACGAAATGGTGTATGTCATCGTCAATTCGGGGATCGATGAAGTAGAAGCAGCGCTGGCCATCGATGGTGAGACCATCACTGCTCACCAAGGCTATATCACCTCTAAGGAGCACGAGTTGACGCCACTAGTCCTAGAGGAGGAGACAGTGGTGATTCCTGCACGCTCTATTGTAACCGTTACTGTTAACCAATTACCCAAATGATCATGTTTAGAAGATACTTATGTGGATTTTTTCCACTGTTAATTTTCATCGTTTTAAGTATGCCTGCGCAAGCCCAACATCAGGGCATGGCGCTTTTCAATGAGGATTGGCAATTTGCCAAGGCCGATAATATGACGGAATACGAAGAAGCTATGTCGTCTATTACCTCTTGGCGGTCCATCTCGTTGCCCCATGATTGGTCAGTAGAAGGACCCTTTAGTCCGGAACTGGCCAGTGGAACGGGTTTTTTGCCAGGTGGTATTGGCTGGTATAAAAAGTCGTTTACTATGGAGGAATATGATCCATCCCGCCAGTATACGATCTATTTTGATGGAGTCTACAAAAACAGTGAAGTGTGGATCAATGGCCATCATTTAGGGAAACGTCCCAATGGTTTTTTAGCCTTTTACTATGACCTTACTCCATACTTAAAAGCAGGGGACAATCAGTTGGTCGTCAAGGCAGACCACCGGGAATATGCCGATTCCAGGTACTATACCGGATCAGGAATCTACCGTAATGTCTATTTGCTATCCAAGGCCAAGCAGCACATCCAGCCTTGGGGGGTGTTTTTTACCAGTCCTGATGTGACGTCCACACGAGCTGATATACAAGTCCAAGTAGCTATCCAAAATGAAGCAGCACAGACATCCCCTGTCCAAGTGGTAGCCAAGCTGCTGGATGCCAATGGTCATACCGTGGGTGAGCAGACAGTGGAGAGTTTTTTGCCGGCAGGTAATTATAACCAAGAAACCTTATCGTTCAGCATTATGGATCCAATGCTCTGGTCACCTGATGATCCCTACCTCTATGACTTGGAAGTGAGTATCCACAAGAATGGTGAGCAAATCGATTTTTGGCAGGATAAGGTAGGACTACGGACGTTTCGCTTTGATGCGCAGGAAGGTTTTTTCCTAAATGGAGAAAACACCTTGCTGAAGGGCGTTTGTATTCATCACGACGCTGGAGCCCTGGGTGCCGCAGTACCCGAGGCAGTATGGGCGCAACGTTTGGCAACACTAAAAAAACTGGGCTGTAATGCCATAAGAATGAGCCATTATCCCCACCAGGACTACCTATATGACCTGTGTGATGAAATGGGCTTTTTGGTACAGGACGAAGCTTTTGATGAGTGGGAAGTAGGCAAGAACAAATGGATTGAGGGCTGGAATGTAGGCACTCCCGGAAATGACGGTTCTTACGATGCTTTTGCGGAATGGGGGCGACAGGATGTAAAGGACATGGTTTTGCGCTCGCGCAACCACCCTTCTATCATCATGTGGAGTGTAGGAAATGAAATCGATTATCCCAATGACCCCTATAGCCACCCTGTATTGGACGAAGGACGTAATCCACAGATTTATGGTAAAGGATACCAGAAGGATAATCCAGCGGCCTCTAGGTTGGGAGAGCTGGCAAGTGGTCTGGTCAGTGCTGTGAAAGCCGTGGACAACACTAGGCCTGTTACAGCTGCTTTGGCTGGAGTGACCATGTCAAATCACACCAGCTATCCAGGAGCACTGGATATAGTAGGTTATAATTACCAAGAATACAGGTATGAAGAGGACCATAAAGCTTATCCAAACAGGGTCATCTATGGGAGTGAAAATGGCGACGCCCTCTCTGCGTGGAAGGCTGTCACCGATCATCCCTATATTGCGTCACAGTTTTTATGGACTGCATTTGACTTTTTGGGTGAGGCTAGACCTTGGCCAGAACGAAGCAGCGGTGCTGGCATCATAGACTTGGCAGGCTATCCCAAACCCGATTATTACTTCAGAAAGAGTCTTTGGAATGAATCGCCTATGGTGTATCTCGCTATGACAGACAAGGAAGAGAACCTTCATCGTAGACGGGGAATGGAAGGGATTTGGCAAGGCGAGCAAGGAGAAAAGTTATGGGTGGCCTGTTACGCCAATGTAGATGAGGTAGAACTATTCCTGAATGGAGAATCCCTTGGTAAAAAAGAAATCGTCTATGATGATAAGGATATGCCAGGCTGGATGGTGGAGTATGCTCCAGGTGAATTACAGGCCATAGGGTATCAAAATGGCAGTGAAGTGGCTTCCTATACCGTTCAGACCCCAGGAGACTTGGACCATATGAAAGTGAGCATCGAAGAGGGTGAAGAGGATCCTTTGAATGGAGAAAAGATCCTTATAATGGATATATGTCTGGCAGACCAAAACGGTAACCGAGTGCCTCATTCAGATCAAGAGGTGGATATCGAACTAGAGGGAGGAGCGGTCCTTTTAGGGCTAGAGAGTGGTGACCGAAGTAGTCATGAAAACTACAAATCGTCTTCTAGGAAAACCTACAATGGGCGATTAAAGGCCTATATTAAAGTGCCAAATGGAGCTGATAAAGTCCAAGTGGTGGTAAGTAGTAATGGTCTGCAATCGGTGAACAGAGAATTTAATTAGAAAACACCAATTGAGGGATTGATACAAAAAGGCCGTCTGTAAAGCAGATGGCCTTTTTAGTTGACGTTGGCCTGTGCAACGTTGATTGTTTTGGTGGGGTGGCGGACCAAGGAATTCAATTAAACCCGGAGTCAATGCCGTTTAGTTAGTGTGTATTTGGAAATATTGGTTCTATTATTTTTCTGCTAAATTCCAAGATGGTTTTCATCTCTTTACCTTTGTCACTTTTTTGCTTCAGGTCAAAAAAGTAACCAAAAAACCCCGCCGCTGTGCATCTATTGGCCTAAAATTAAAACCTCCCCTCATGCAGGCAAACTCCTCCTGTCTAAAGCCAAGCAGTCCTATCTAAAGCCAGGTAAACCTTCTTTATCTGCCAACATTCTTTTAGGGTAGCATTTCGTCAAACAAGCCTGCCTTTTTGCCCACCCGCTTTTTAATTTCTTAACGTCCAATACCTGCAAGGCGGATCCGATTAATAAGTTTCTTATGGATAAATTATCATCATTATTCCATGTAGTGGTATATTTTCTTAAGTAACCAAGTTGAGCGAGAACAATAAGCCCCCTGAGCCAAAAAAGGTATCGCTTCCTTATTACGGCCCTTGGTATGCCTGTTTTCCAGCCGATGGTGGAGGCCGTTAAGAAAGGGAGTTGGCTCGCGTCGTGGAACAGCGAGACCCACTGCCTTTTAGGTCGTAGCCATAGGGTGGAAATTAAAATGGGTGACGGATCTCGGTCGCAGGGTAAATCCATGTTCCATTTTAAAAGACATACCACCGGTCTAGATTTTTTTCCTTCTTTTTTCATCAATAGCCTGCCCCGAAGGCTTTCGGGGGAAAAAAGGAAAAGGATAAAATCCACCAATATGATCAGGTTTCCCCAGCCAAAGTCAATCAAAAAAAGGACTTTTAGGTATATGAAAAGAAGGAAATCCCCTTAACTAAACGGCATTGAATCCGGGTTAAAGCCTGCTGTTGTTGGCCTAAATTTTACATACGCTGAAAAAGTAGGTTTAATCGATAAAAGAAAAGGTTGTTTCGATTTCCGAAAACTATCCCGTCCTCAGAAGGGGTGATCAGAAAGGTCCCTTTTGGGAATTCAGGAGTGGGTTTTAACGAATTTCTTTCCAAAACAAAATTTTTACCCGGACTCCAATAATTTAATATCAAGAGTTATTGAATGAAAAATTATAAGAATTAACTTTAATAATATGTATCATTGTGCAGAATAGATAATGTGCTAATTCGATATCAAGCCCTATTTACTTTCTAAAATGTGCATGTGTCAGAATTTTATTAAGGGTGTTTTTCTAAATATGATGATATCTCTAGGGTGGTCCTTTTTACAGTGAATTTTAAAAGTAACGCTTTTTTTATCACAGAGGCATAGCTCCTGTCATGTATACCTTGGATATGGAGTAGCACAGGTTGTCTGTCGGAGATAAAGGAGAAATACACTACGTGATTTAGATGATAAACCAAATAACGAAAAATGAAAAATTTAGCCTGGGCACTGTTAATGCCAGTTTTACTGCTAGTCCATTACCCTGCCAAAAGCCAGGAAACCAACGACCAACCGAATGTAATAGTAATATTTATCGATGATGAGGGATATGGAGATGTGGGCAGTTATGGCGCTACGGGTTTTGAAACCCCGAACATAGATAAAATGGCAAGTGACGGCATGCGTTTCACTAATTTTTATGCTGCCCAGCCCGTGTGCAGTGCATCCCGTGCAGGGCTTATGACAGGCTGCTATCCAAATAGGATAGGGGTAGCAAAGGCCTTATTTCCGAGGGATGAAGTGGGACTCAATACAAAAGAGTATACCATGGCAGAAATGTTTAAAGACCAAGGTTATGCTACGGCATGTTTTGGGAAATGGCATTTAGGGTGGCAAAAGGAATTTCTTCCTTTACAACATGGCTTTGATGAATTTGTAGGATTGCCCTATTCTAACGATATGTGGCCCTACTCAAATGTAAATGGCGAAAAGTCCCCCAAAGGGACGTGGAAAGGTAATTTTCCTGAATTGCCCTTGATCGAAGGCAATGAGCAGATAGCGACTATTTCTAGCCTAGAAGATCAGGATATGCTTACCACCCTCTATACCGAAAAGGCAGTGGACTTTATTGACAGGAATGCAGGTGCTCCATTTTTCCTTTATGTACCTCATACGATGGCCCATATTCCACTGGGTGTATCGGATAAGTTCAGGGGGAAAAGCGAACAGGGCCTCTATGGAGATGTCATGATGGAGGTAGATTGGTCCGTGGGGCAGATAATAAAAGCCGTTGATAGAAATCGGTTAACAGAAAATACCATCATTGTATTCACCACTGACAACGGCCCTTGGTTAAACTACGGCAACCATGCCGGCTCCGCTGGTGGTCTGCGGGAAGGGAAAACAACGAGCTGGGAAGGTGGACAACGAGTGCCTTTTATTGTAAAATGGCCCGAAAAAGTCCCCGAAGGTACCATCTGCAGCCAACTTGCATGTGCCATCGACCTTCTTCCTACGTTTGCTTCCATCTCAGGGGGGCAATTATCCGAAAACAAAATAGATGGTGTGGATATTAGCCCTTTATTGAAAGGCGATTTCAGTGCCAGTCCAAGGGAAACGATACTTTACTATTTTGGGACCAATAACTTGAACGCTGTACGAAAAGGTAATTGGAAGTTGGTATTGCCGCATACCTATAGTTCTTATGATGCCGAGCCCGGTAATGATGGCAATGGTGGCAAAAGAGTCGAGAGAGTAATCGGTAACCCAGCGCTTTATAATATGATGCGTGATCCTGGAGAACAGTACAATGTAATCCAATACCATCCCGAAAAAGTGAAGGAGCTAATGGTCGTCGTAGAAGAAGCACGGGAAGAATTGGGCGATCTGAATATTGGGATAAAAAAGGGAAAAGGAAACCGAGAAATCGGAAAACTAAACGGTCAATAAATGCAATAACCTTGATGGGTGAAATGGCCAAGAATAGATAGCCTATAAAGGACTGGCGCCCCTGAGCCATCATTAAAGCCAAACACAGGCTAGGGGAAGGATGTATGGTTAATATTCAAGATAAATTGAATGAATAATTATAAGGCTTGTGGGCAATAGTAGCGATCATTGTGTTTGACTTGGTGCTGATGGCTTGCCATATCATGTTCAGCTAAACCCGGAGTATGCAATAAATAGGCTAATGCATAACCGGGGTTAACCAACGATGGTAAGCAATGAGGCGCTACTTATTAAACACAATAGCATGACCCAAAAGACGATTATATTAATTGCCCTGTTTTCCCTTTCTTTGAGCCAATACCTCTTTGGCCAAGAGTTAAAACTTGGCTCACCCTTTACGGAGCACATGGTCCTGCAAAGGGGCAAACCTATAAATATATGGGGAGAAGCTAAGCCCAATGAGCACGTCAGTGTATTTTTAGGAAAAGTAGAAAAAAGCATCGTTGCTGATTCATCAGGTGCTTGGAAGACCCAACTGCCCCCACAGTCAGCAGGAGGGCCATTTTTATTGCAGGTAAAAACTGACGAGGAATCCATCAACTATGAAGATGTCATGATAGGAGAGGTATGGATCTGTACTGGTCAGTCAAATATGGTCATGGGGTATGGAGGGATACCGGAAATAAAGGAATTGGAAGGAGCAGCAAAAAATATCCGGACATTTAACGTAACTAACACGGTAGCCTTTACCGAGCAGGATTATCTGGAAGGGGAGTGGAAATTAGGGAACCCCTCCAGTGCAGTGGCTTTTAGCTTTGCACATTTTTTAGAACTCGAAGCAGGTGTGCCCATAGGGATCATACTCACTGCTTGGGGGAGTTCTTCTATCGAGGGCTGGATGCCCCGGGATATGGAGCACATGCTTCCTCATTTTAAAGAAATTATGGTGCAGTTCGATGGAGATAGTAGTAAAAGGGAAAGGATAGCGAAGATACTATCCTCGACTGAGCGATCCAGGCAAGAAGACATCTTCTTACGAACGCAGCCAAACATCATTTATAATGCCATGTTGAAACCTTTGGCACCGTTTACCATTCGCGGGATGGTCTGGTATCAGGGAGAAGCCAATACCAAAAGCATAGAAGATATGCTTCAGTATGGTAAGACACTTCCTCTTTGGGTGTCAAGATTGCGTGCAGAGTGGGAGGGTGATCCGTTCCATTTTTTTGGCGTTAGCCTGCCGGGCTTTGTCGGCAAGAAGAATAAAGACAGTGATTTAGGAGATTTCAGCGAGGAGCCTTGGACACCTTCTTGGGCGTGGATGAGAGCGTCCCAATACCAAGCAGAATGTTTGGACAGTGTCCAGATCATCAACACGATAGACCTGGGAGACCTATGGGACATTCATCCCAAGGACAAGCTGCCCATTGGTAGGCGACTAGCACTCATGGCGGCCTCCGAGACCCTGGATAAAGACACCAGGGCAAAGGGTCCTTTTTTAAAGGATATTGAAATCAAGGGAGATAAGTTGGTGGTGCAGCTTTATGAAGCCCAAGGATTGAAAACCACCGATGGAGAAGCGCCTAGGGCATTTTGGGTGGCTGATGCTACTGGAGAATGGCATAGGGCAGCTGCCACTATCAGCGGAGAAACTGTGGTTTTGGTGAGTGATGAGGTGAAAGCTCCCAAGTATGTACGTTATGCCTTTTCGGGAAAGCCCAATGTCAATTTGGTGAATAGAGCGGGACTTCCTGCAAGGCCCTTTAGGACCGATGGCTTTTTACCTGAGCCACTGAAATGAGCAGTATTGACAGTGAATAATCTAAAAGAAAGAAGAGATAAATGAATAAGTTAAATTTCTTGCTGTTCACATGTGCCATTGGGCTGCTATGTGCGGGGTGTCATCCAGCGAAATCCACCCAAAAAACGACTAAACCCAAACCCAATGTCCTCTTTATTTTTGCGGATGATCAGCGCGCTGATGCGTTGGGCTGCTCTGGTAATGGGTATATTCGTACACCTAATATCGATGCCTTGGCCCAGCGGGGAGTGCGGTTTACCCGTAACTATGTGATGGGCGGGCACCATGGGGCTATTTGTGCTCCCAGCAGGGCGATGCTTATGAGCGGAAAGAGCCTCTTCCACGTTTATGATAAGTTGGACGGGGTGCAAACCATGCCGATGTACTTTAACCAATATGGATATGAAACCTTTGGTACGGGAAAATGGCACAACGAAGCAAGCAGTTTCGAGGCGAGTTTCCAAAAAGGAAAAAACATCTATGTCGGAGGGATGGCGGATCACTTTAATGTACCATGCCAAGACCTGGGGCCTGATGGGAAGTTGGGAGAGAAAACCAAAAAAGGATTTTCTACTGACCTATTTGCTGATGCGGCCATTGATTATATCAACGAATACGCCCAAGGAGGGCAAGAATCCCCCTTTTTCTGTTACGTTTCCTTTACTGCACCTCACGATCCTCGATCGCCCAGGGAGGATTATATTGGTATGTACGAGCAAGAAGAGCTGCCTTTGCCAGGCAATTTCAAAAAAGCACACCCCTTTAAGTTTGACAATATGAATGTGCGGGATGAAACCTTGGCTCCTTGGCCACGAAGCCCCGAGATCATTCGTGAGTCGCTGGCTGATTATTATGCCCTAATGAGCCATTTGGATAAGCGGGTAGGGGACGTAATCCAAACATTGAAGGACAAAGGCCTCTACGAAAATACCATCATCATCTATACTGCGGATAATGGCTTGGCAGTGGGCAGCCATGGACTTCTGGGTAAGCAAAACCTGTACGAACACAGTACTAATGTGCCGTTGATAGTGAGTGGCCCCGGTATTCCGGAGAAGGAAACCAGTGATGCTTTTCTGTACCTTTATGATATTTTCCCCACATTGGCCAACCTATGTGGATTGCCTGTACCTGAGGAAATCGATGGTACAGATTTTACAGATGTGCTGATGGGAAAAACCAAGCAGGTGAGAAGCGCTATCTATACCGTTTATAGAAATACCGTCAGGGCAGTCCGCACCGTTGATTGGAAGCTGATCAACTATCCACAACAGCAGTATACACAGTTGTTTAACTTGTCAGAAGACCCACTGGAGCTCCATAACCTAGCGGATCAACATCCCGAGAAAGTAGAAGAGTTGACGGAATTATTGGAAAATTGGCACGAAACCTCCGACGATACTTCCGATCTCCACCCAACCAAGGTCCTGCCAATGGAATATGACTATACCAAGCTAAGACAAAAGCCAGACAATAAACAGCCTCCTTATGTTTTGGAGAAGTACTTCAAAGGCGTGGATACAAAAGACAAGGTAAAAGCTGACCATTGAACCCGGTATATGCATTAGAAACCGATATCGCCGCAATGGATAGGCTGATGCATATTCCGGGTTAAAAATAGCAGAATAACCAATAAAAAAATAAATATAATAGCATATGAACAGAAAGAGATTTCTTGAATTATCTCTCTTGGGAAGCGCCGGAGCCATGTTATTACCTGGCTGTTCGGTACAAAATACCACCAGCCCTACTTTTCTGAAAGGGTATGAAAGTGATTTTAAAAAAGATCCCCACCAAGCCACATTGGATTGGTTTCGGGAGGCGAAATATGGGTTGTTTATCCATTATGGCCTGTACTCCCTGCTGGGAAGAGGTGAATGGGTGCAGTACAACGAAAAGATCCACGTAGCCGAGTACGCAAAACTGAAGGACCGCTTTACGGCGGAGAAGTTTGATGCTGATTTTATAACGGATTTGGCCTTGGAAGCAGGGATGAAATATATCAATATTACGACACGTCACCATGATAGTTTCTGTCTCTGGGATACGAAGTACACGGATTTTAAAAGTACCAATTCGCCAGCCAAAAGAGACCTTGTGGGAGAGTTGACTCTTCAGTGCGAGAAGAAAGGCTTAGGAATGTTTTTCTATTATTCCCACGGTAGGGACTGGAGACATCCTCATGCTCCAAATAACGACAAATGGGGAGGCGCTGCCAGACCAAAGTATAAAGAAACAGAGCCTTATTATAAGTACGGCGATGAGCACCACTTGGAAAATTACCTTGAATTTATGTCCAACCAAGTCGACGAATTGTTGGAGATGTATTCTCCCGTGGCGGGCATATGGCTGGATGGTATAGGAACGCCACTTTCTGGCGATAAGCATGCATTTAAATCCCAAGAACTGTACGATCTTATCAGAAACAAAAAAACCGAAGTCCTAGTATCCTATAAACAGGGGCTGTTGGGAACAGAGGATTTTCTGGCTCCTGAAAGAAAGTACGAGGAAGATAATAAACCAGGGAAACCCTTAGAACTATGTGACCACCTGCAAAAAAGGGCTTGGGGCTATAGGAAATCCGAGGATGGTAACCACAAAAGCAAAGAAGATGTCATCGCTATGATCAAGAAAGCAGAAAGCTACCCCGCCAACTTACTGCTCAATACAGGCCCCTTGGGATCAGGAGAAATTCACCCAGAGGATGTGAAGGTACTGAGAGAGGTAGGACAGGAGATCAGGGAAAAAGGCTGGAGTGGGATTATAAATAGTTAAGCTGACACCGGTACATGCCCTTCTGGTCATTATGAAGGGCATGTTTATATATTAACTCCCTGAACCAGACCCTAGATATACCTAGTGATAAGAACTAGAATAGCTAAGTAATAATAACTCCGGATTGTTCATTTTGCATGCTCCGGAGTAAGACCTAAAATTTCCTAGAATGATGATTTGTAGAAGAGTAACCGTTTTCATGTTTATAATGTGGCTCATTCCTAAATTGGGGATTTGCCAATCCCATTTGCCTGACCTTCATTATCGGTATCAGACTGCTTCTGCGACTACAGAGGAAGACCAACTAATTGTGAAAACAGGTGAAGTAACGAGGGTTTGGAAGTGGACCGGTAGGGGATTGGTTACCAAACAGCTAAGCAATGGCGATAATGGTAACGTGTGGGAAGGAACCACCACTGGGATGGATGCTGACTGGGCTTATGTTGGCTTGTTGGAAGGAAAGAAGGCGGAGCTTGTCCAATTAACTGCTAAGAAATCCACGGATGAAGGCTTTACCAAAACGCACATAGAAGTGATGGCGGAGATGTACTACCCTGAGGTGGAAACGTTTATCAAGTATGAGATTTGGTCGTATCCAGGAGCACCGGGGATCAGAACCCAAGTTTTTTTTAAGGGGAAAGGAGAGAAACACTATACGGGGAAATCTTCGATGTCATCAAATGAAATTTCTATTGACCTGAAACACGGTAAAAACACCAAACCTTATGCCGCCCAAAGTAAGGCTGAATTATGGTTTGTAAACCATGCTACTGCCAAGGATTTTGTAGAATATCATGTAAAAGGTTTTGATAGTAATAGGGATTATCGGATCGGAGTTTCTTGGTGGGACTGGGATAAGCAGGGAAGGCGACAAAGCATTAAAGTCTCTTCAGTTGATGGAGAGAAACAAGTTGAAATTTTTTCTGATCGAGCGGTAAGCGATCATCCTGAGTTGTTGTTTTTTGAATTGCCCAAAGAAGTACTCATAGACGGTACATTTCGCCTGAATGTCAGTGAAACCACAGGTGCGGCTCCAGTTGTTTCTGAAATTATCGTGTTGGAAGAAGGAAGTACTGAGGCTACTCCCAAAGCGTTGGGGGCGGCACGAAAAGTCCAACTGGATAGCGCTTCTACTGATAGATACGGTGTGATCGGTTATATCGACTGCGGTGCCAGTGAGTCTACAGATGGGTTTATTGCTACGGGAAGGGTGGATAGGATCCCTCTACGAACCGGTGACCTAAGCAAAACATTCATCGGATATTATAATGATACCCAACACAGGAATAAACAAGGTACACCCTTGATAAAAGAACTATCAGAGGATCAGGAGACCAATAATTGGGCAAGTATGGTCCTGGTAAATGAGGCTAGTGAAGGGGTGATTATGGTAAAGGAATCCCATAAGTGTGTCAATCAATATGGTGTGGATACGGGAGAGCTTATTTTTCGAGACAATGGTTTGGAGAACACAGGTACTGGCGTTTATCCAAAAGATATGATGGAGGATCAGTACCAACCAGCTTGGGCTTCTTGGGTGATCCTCTACAGTGGGGACAATACCGACGCCCAAACTGCGGTAAAAGAGTTTGATAAGATCAGGTACCCCCTAGATCCAGATAGGGATATTTATATGCAGGCCAATACGTGGGGATCCGGTAATGGGAAAGATGGCGCCCGCCAAGAAAATGTGTTAAAAGAAATAGCAACCCAAGCTGCCCTAGGCATAGATGTCCAACAAATCGATGATGGTTGGCAGCAGAAAGGTAGTTGGGAGCCTAGAGATGATTGGTATCCTGAGGGCTGGGAGATCGTACGAAAAAAAGCGAAGCAAGAAGGGGTAGATTTAGGACTATGGGCAGCGGCTATGCCCATTGATATTGAGGAACTAAAAATGAATTACAATAAGGGAGGTTTTGTAAGTTATAAGCTGGATTTTGCTAATTTGAGCAACAGAACCAATATCAATAACCTCATCGGAAAAATCAGGGAATTTGTGCTTTATACTGATCATCAGGTAAGGGTGAATTGGGATGTGACGGAAAACGCACCACGGTTTGGCTACTATTGGGCAAGGGAATATGGAAGTGTATATCTTGCCAATAGAAAGCCCGACCAACCCGAAAATGTAGTTTATATACCCTATTTGGTCTTGAGAGATATATGGCACCTGGCCAAGTATACCAACATCCATAAATTTCAGACTTCTATACAGAATGTAGACCGGGTAAACAGAGGAGTGAGCGATGCTTACCTGCATGACCAAGCCTATGCTGTTGGGATTGGTTTGGTGGGTACTCCATTGTTTTTCCAAGAAACCCATTTTTATTCATCAGAAGATATCGCCACCATTAAACCTGTGCTGAAGGCTTATAAAGATATTCGCCGCGAATGGTACGAAAGCTATGTGTTTCCAATAGGTGAAGAACCAGACAATAAAAGCTGGACAGGTTTTCAGGGTTTTTTACCCGGTGAGGATCATGGATACCTCTTCATTTATCGAGAACGATTAAATGAAAAGCCTTCTTTTTCCTTACAATTAAAGTATATAAAGAATACAACTGTAAGGCTTGTTGACCTGCTAACTGGCCAATCGAGAACGGTTGATGTGGATAGCCAAGGGAAGTTGGAAGTGATGATAGAGCGTGCAGGGAGTTTTAAAATGATAAGAATAGAGTATGATAATAAAAGTAAATGGTAACCCAGTGGATACATTAGAAATCGCAATAGAATAGGCTAATGCATATTCCGGATTAAACTAAAAACCTTAACAACTTAACTGATGAATTGTAAAAAATGCTTCCCCACCTTTTTGGTTTTAGTGCTTATATACAGTGTCGCAAGTTTTTCATGTACCGGCAAAAAAAGCGAGGTATCCATCCAGTCCATGCTGAAGGAGATGGTGGACAGGGAGGAACAGACACGTTTCCCTGTACACAATTTCAGGTTAAAGCAACAAAGTAGCTATAACCGTGCCTCGGTCAATCCAGCGGATAGTGTAGGGTGGTTTACCAACCACGATTTTAATTCGAATGACAAGGACCATAATTTTATTCGCATCGAGGAAAAGGACAACCAAAAGGAATGGGTGCTCATGGAACATGATAAACCAGGAGCCATCGTACGTACTTGGATGCCGTTTTTAAGCCCTGACAAGCCCAATACAGACATACAAATCAAGATATACCTGGACGGAGCAGAAGAGCCCACATTACAGGGGAATATGTTGGGGCTGTTTAATGGGGATGGATTGATACCCTATCCTTTTGCCCATAAATCGTTGAGGTCTGCGGTTTCATTCTTTCCGATACCATATGCCAAAAGTTGTAAAATCACTACCACGGGAAGGCCTTTCTTCTATCAGTTTACCTTTCGGGAATATGAGGAAGGTACAGCTGTAAAGACCTTTTCAACAGAAGAATTTCAACAGGTCAAGGACTTAACAGTGCAAGTAGGGAAGGAGCTGCTGAATCCTCGCAATGCCCACTCAGGAGAACAAGTGACCATGACCTCTTCCATACCCCAAAATGGTACAATGTCCTTGGACTTGCCCTCGGGAAATGCAGCAGTCCATACACTGAGCCTAAAGCTAGCCGACTATGAAAATGATGAGGTAATGCGATCCACGATTATCAAAATGAATGCCGATGGGAAAGAAACCATATGGTGCCCGATAGGAGACTTTTTTGGTTCTGGAATAGGACTAAATCCCTACGAAGGCTGGCACAATACCGTGTCGGAAGAGGGGACACTTACCAGCAGATGGGTGATGCCTTATCAAACTTCCGGAAGTATCAGTATCGAAAACCTAGGGGACAGTCCCATTGAGGTGTCACTCAGTGCCGAAGTGGAGGATTATCGTTGGGATGAGCGAAGTATGTACTTTCATGCAGCTTGGCACGGCCAATACCCTGTCTCCACGCGACCCTTTTCTGATTGGAATTATGTGTCCATTGAGGGAAGAGGGGTTTATGTGGGGGATGCATTGACGGTGATGAATCCAGTGGAAAAATGGTGGGGCGAAGGAGATGAAAAAATCTGGGTGGATGGGGAGGATTTCCCTTCTATATTTGGCACAGGAACTGAGGACTACTATGCCTATTCTTGGGGAGGACGTAGTACTGATTTTTACGAGCACCCCTTCCATGCCCAGCCCCGAAGCCACGTATATAATAAGTTGAACAGAAAGACTTCCAAAGAACGCAGTACCTTGGGATTCAGTACAGAAACCCGTACTAGGGCGCTGGACGGTATGCCTTTTGGGTCTTCCCTAAAGTTGGACATGGAAGTTTGGAGTTGGACGGATTGTGAGATGGGCTATGGTGTAGGTACGATGTGGTATGCCGATGCCTCTTCCAAGTCAAACAGAAAGCCTGACCCGCAAGAAGCGTTAAATGTGCCTGAGGTTCCTGAAAATCTCGACCGCTAGTTGTTCCGACAGCTGTGCTGCGGAACCAAGTAGATTTGAGTTTTCAACTCATTACCACCACCGAATGCAATAGTTGGAGACTCGCTTTATGGTTAACCACATAGGCACATAGGGCACAGTAGGGGTATGCATCTTCAGTGCTTTTGATGGGGCAATAGGATGCCACTAAGGCACTAAGACGCTAAGTGTTTTCAGAAAATAATGGATCAAATACGCGGCTATCGGTTGTTCCGACAGCTGTGCTGCGGAACTATGTAGATTTGAGTTTTCAACTCATTACCACCACCGAATGCAAGAGTTGGAGACTCGCTTTATGGTTAACAACATAGGCACATAGGGCACAGTAGGGATATGCTTCTTCAGTGCTTTTGATGGGGCAATAGGATGCCACTAAGGCACCAAGACGCTAAGTGTTTTCAGAAAATAATGGACCAAATACGCGGCTATCGGTTGTTCCGACAGCTGTGCTGCGGAACCACGTAGATTTGAGTTTTCAACTCATTACCCGTCCTCATGAGGGTGATCAGAAAGTCCCCTTTAGGGGATTTAGGTGAAGATATTGACAGATTTTCTTCGAAAGCAAAATCCCTCTTAGTGACTTTGAGACTTTGTGGCAAATGCATTCCCCTCATGCAGGCTGAAATTTCATGATATAAAAGCCCTCCTAGGCTAGATAGAAATTTAAAAAATGAGTCAATTGAATTTGGAGGACGTTTGAATAGAATTTGATACTATTTGAATATAAATTAAGACTAAAAAAAGGTTGCAGGAGTGATATTAGGGCATAAATTTTCGTTTAACCCAAAATACAATCTTTATGAATCTTTTGAAAAATTCATTGTTAATGGTGTGTGTAGCCACCATGTTCTTTTCATGTTTTACACCCGATGATAAGCCAGGGGAAAGCAACCAGGTCTATCAAGCTGCCGCTAAGTATTCTGTAGAAAAAGAGTATAAAGGAAACCTTGATATCGTGATTGGTGATGTCAAGCAGGCTTTTATCCAAAACAAGCTTTCCAGCAAAGACCAAATTGAGAATTTGGTAAAAGGCTTTAAGTATGAGTTTAAAGTTGATGGTATTCGGATCCCTATTTTTCCAGAAGGCCATATGGACAAAAATCAAGAGCAACTTCTGCGGTACCTTCTTGCCAAATGCCAGGCAGAGAAGCTAATGATTTTTGCCAATCCGGCCAATCACCTCGGCGGAGCACGGATTGCCAATGGATCAATGACCGACACTTCTCCAGTGAAGGATGATTTTACGAAAAGTGACAAATTGATCCAAGTCGTACAGGATTTTTCGAAAAAGTACAAATGTGATTTTATTTCCCCTTTTAATGAAGAAGGTGCACCGGGATCAGTATGGTCAGTAGAGCAGATCAATGATATCTATGCGAGCCTTCATGGTAAGGTCAGTGGCGCCAAACTAGTGGGATCTGATGTATGGGGCGTCCCAGCGGGAATTAGGTACTTGGACGAAACCGATATACTTGATTATGTGGATGTAAGTACTACGCATAATCTTGGCTTTAACCACGACAAGTGGACAGAATACATCAATAAGTCCAACGGACTCCCTGTCTGGGATTCGGAAACCAACATGCACAAAAAATATCAAAACAGAGCTACCAGAATAGAAGCAGCAATTGATAGTGGTGTGAATGGATTGGTACTTTATAATTCATGGACAATGATCAATCTTAGCACGGGTGAGATCGGGACAAATGGTCAGAAGTTCAGGGATTTTTATTTAGAAGAATAGACCAATCGATGACCTTAACATCTATCAAAATGAAATACTGTTTGAATTTATTTGCCATTATTGGAATGATGGGGCTTTGTTTGGGATGTATAGATACTGACCAAAGTACGGATACAGATGATCTCTATATAGCCTCTTCCATTCCCCCGGATGATCATCCAAGGATAATTGTCGATTCTACCCAAAAGCAGCAAGTGTTGTATATGGGAGGAGATATGGAAAGGTCTTCAGATCACCTGTTGAGAGCAACCAACCCGGACGAGATACTAAAATGGACGATTGAAGATATCGACTTCAATATCTTTCGGGTACGATATGACAAACATCAGGAGCTGATCGAAGGACAAAAGAATTTTGGTTTTTATGATAACCAAATTCAGGTCATGAAAAAGATTCGGGAAATCAACCCCCAAATAAAGTTTCTAGCGACCATGCGCTCTGATTATAACGGGTTCAAAACTCATAATCATAATAACCTGCCCACATTCATCTATAATTACTCTTGTATTAGAGAGAATGGCAATAGGTGTCTCGAATCAGAGGGCGACCGGTCTTTTGATGCGGATAAATATGGTGTTTTCCTAGCTGACTATGTGGAGCACATGTATCAAAATGACGTGGAGATAGATTTTATTGCTACATCGAAGGAATACCAAGCGGTGGTCTATGCCCACAGGTCCCACTTTGCCTACATAAAAATGAAAAGTGAGCTAGAAGCCAGAAGTGTGCCCGTTCCCAAGCTGATCGGACCTGCCACTTGGGGTATTCAAGCCGGGATCAATTTTGTCAATGGGACAATTAATAATGGCTATGCTAACGAATATGAAGCGTTCTCAACACATGACTTGGGACATACTCCTCATCTGTGGGGCAATTTTGTCCAAGCAAGTAACCAAGTAAACAAGGCTGCCATAGATGATGAGTCCCAATATGGTACGGGAGGGAGAACTCATGGTGAAGAACCCGAACATTTGGGCAGCATACTGTACAATTATGGGAAGAAAACCGAAATGTATGCCCAGGGGCTTTCCGGAGAAATATTCTTTGAGGTGTGGTCCAGAGGCGTAGGATCCGAATCCCGAAGTATATATTTCAAAAATAATGAAGCAGGAAAGAGGATGCGCTCTTATTATGTCATGAAAGACTTTGCCAACTCTTCTGCAAATAATTATTACTGTCCTTCGATAGTAGAAAATGCCGAAGGTTTACAGACAATGGTCTTCAGAAAAGGAAACCTAGTACATGTGTGGATAGTCAATAATGGTGAAGAATTGGCAGAAGAACTAAAACTCTATGTGCCTGGATTCCTAATCAATGGAGATGTGGCCCATAAATATTGGCAGGATCCTACCAAAGTACTTTCTGTTGACCAAACGACTAAGTCCAATACGAAAAAGTTCTTTAAACTTGATGTTCCACCTGCTTCTATACACTATTTGTCAATTCCAATCAGTAAGAAGTAACCAATAATTAGTCTTTTCCAAATAAATGGGCTGTCTCATCGGTGGAGCCTGCTATCCAAGGTGATGGCGGGACCTCCCTTGATGAGGCAGCCTCCTTTTGATTAGGTGAAAAGGTAAAAAGAAGGTCAAAGGCAGGCCTGCTTGGAGCCTCATCCTTTTCCAAGCCACCTCCTCCAAAAAAGGGGCTGCCTGGTCAGATAGGTTCGCCACATTATTTATACTAAAAATAAGTCCAGCTAAGGTTATGAATAAGAATTGTTACAAATTGATTAAAAGTTAAGAAGGTTTAAGAGAATAATAGTCCATTTTTACAGTCTTGCGCGTGGACAGTGAATGCGCAGTAAATGTTAAACCCGGAATATGCATTAGCCTATCTATTGCGGTCTGAAACTGCTTCAAAATCAGTTGCTTCGCTGCTGTTTTCGATTTCACCATAGCGGTGCTATGCCTCAATCTCCAAACAGTCTGATTTTCTTGCAGTTTCAAACCTTCCCGATAGCTATCGGGACAGGCGATGACGCTTCCTGCATAAACCGGATTAAAAGAATCTATTAAAAAAAGATATATGATTGCAAAATTTATTGTAGGGCTAGTGGGGTGTTTTGTTTTTATAAACTTCACTTGTTTTTCGGGAGATATTATTTCCATTAATGAAAACTGGCGTTTTACCATGGAAGATAACCCGGCTTATTCTTCTGATGTCTTTTTGGAAGAGGAGGGGAAAAACATCAACATCCCCCATGATTGGGCCTTTAATAACGGTATCTCCAAAACGGGAAGCCAAACAGATAAAGGGGGGTACTACAGTGGAGGTGTAGCATGGTATCAAAGGCTGTTCGAAACGCCAGAAGATCTAGGGGATCAATACCTCTATTTGGAGTTTGACGGAGTCTACAGAAATAGTGAGGTTTGGGTGAATGGACATTACCTCGGTAAGCGCCCATACGGCTATATCAGTTTCAGGTATGAGATTTCTGATTACCTCCACGAGGGAGAAAACCTGATTGCTGTAAGGGTGGACAACTCCGAAGAGCCCTCGGCCAGATGGTACCATCCCTGCGGAATCTATGCTCCTGTGCGTTTAATAACCAAGTCGCCGGACCATATTTTGCCACTTGGGGTGTTTTCTACTTCCAGTTTCAGTGGATCAGGAGAAGCTACAGTAAATACCGAAGTGACTATTGGTTTACAGGAAAAAAACACGTCACAGATGACCCTAGAGACGGTACTACTGAATAAAAATGGAGAGGTAGAAGGAAGGAAAGAGCAGATAATAACCAAGGAGGGGAAGGATACGGTCTCCTATGTGAGTGATATTCAAGTACCGAGCCCCGTTTTATGGGAGCCTGACAGTCCTTATTTGTACACACTGGTCACTCGGCTAAAGAGCCAAAACGATGTTCTGGATGAAGTGAAGACCCAAATAGGGATTCGTGAAGTAGAATGGACCTCAAAAGAAGGTTTTTTCCTCAATGGGCAACAGACCAAATTAAGAGGGGTATGTGAGCATTGGGAAGGTGGACCGGTAGGCGGCGCATGGACCAAGCCATTGATGCGTTGGAAGCTGGGGCTATTGAAGGAAATGGGAGTCAACGCCATCAGGACTGCGCATAATCCGTATCCTCCATTCTTTTATGATCTATGTGATGAAATGGGCCTAATGGTGATGGACGAGGTGTTTGATGGATGGAAGAAGAAGGCTCCTTTTGACTATGGTAGTCAGGATTTTGTAGAATGGTGGGAGAGGGACTTGACCGAATGGATAAAGCGGGACAGAAACCACCCTTCTGTGATCATATGGAGTGTGGGAAATGAGACCAATGGGCCAGTGGGAGCCGATATAGTAGCCCAATGCCATGCACTGGACAGTACGCGCTTAGTGACATCAGGACATTCTGGATCCCAGTTTATGGATGTACATGGCGTAAATGGCCATAGTGAAAAAATGAGCTTTTATGACGAAGACCATCCTGACAAAGCCTTCATCGCAACAGAGGCTCCTCATACTTGGCAGACCCGCGGGTATTATAGGACACAGTCATGGTTTAGGGATGGATATCCAAACGATAGACAAACGCCCTTTCCATTGCCCGATCTTACCGAAGAGGAGATTTTCCATTATGAATGGGCCGCCCCAAGCCAATGGGCCAACCATAAACAGCATTTTAATTCATCCTATGACAATGCTACAGTTCGGATCTCCGCCCGCAAAAACTGGGAGCTGATGAGAGACCTGCCTTGGTACAGTGGCCATTTTAGATGGACTGGATTTGATTATTATGGTGAGGCAGGTTATGTGCATGGGGGATGGCCCTTTAGGCTTTTTATGAGTGGGGCCTTGGATGTAGCGGGGTTTAAGAAAGATCTCTTTTACTTTTACCAAAGCCAATGGACCGAGGAACCCATGGTGCATATCTTCCCACATTGGACACATCCAACAATGACTGAAGGAACAAAAATTCCAGTTTGGGTATATTCAAATGCAGATGAAGTGGAGCTATTCCTAAATGGCCAGTCCCTGGGGAAAGATAAACCAGGGAGCCAATGGGATGAGATGCAATGTGAGTGGATGGTTCCGTACGCTTCGGGGAGACTCACCGCAAAAGCCTATATCGATGGACAAGTGGTAGCCCAGCAAGAATACCATACCGCTGGTGCCCCCGTACTGATCGCTGTAGAGGTCGAGGATAACTACCTCGATGCTGCAAAGGACCGTACGGCCATTGTCACTGCGCTGATCCAAGATGAAGAAGGAGCCTTTTATCCCTATGGTGAAAACACCCTGTATTATCACCTCGGTGGAGATGCCCGTTTGCTTTCTTTGGAAAATGGAGATCCCGTCGACACCACCAAAACCTATGATGTCGCAAGTAAAAAGGCATTTATGGGGCTTTCCAATGCCTTTTGGGCCTGGGAAGATGGAGATGGCAGTGGGCAAGAGCTGACTATTGGAGCCATTTTGGGTGAAAAACAGTTGTTGACTTCAGCAGAAGCGGCCATCGATGTGAAGACCATATCTCTAGATGGCAATGCTGTGGACAAGGACTTACGTGTTTTTTATACCACAGACGGGACATCCCCTGATACTGGTAGTATGAAGTACACCCAGCCATTTAAGGTGTCCTTAGGGATGACCGTTAAGGCGATCGTTGTGGAGGGTAACACGACCATTTTAGAAATGGAAGAAACGTTTGGCCAAGACTTGGGTCTATATTGGGGAGATGGCAAGGAAGCGGATAATGAAGCCCTCCAAGGAATGCCTGCAGTGGATGCTGAATATACTGGTGCAGTACCCAGAAATGCAGCAGGGAACGCATATTTGGATTTTAGAGGTAAGGAAGGCACCGTTACTTGGTATCAGGAGAATGATGGTAGTGCCGGAATGTTTGATTTTGAATTCTATTATGCCTCAGGCGATAAAAACTCCAATCGCCCCATGGACCTGTATATCAATGGCCAAAAGGTCACCACCATGATTTTTAAAAATTCGGGCAGCTGGAACAGCGGATGGAAGAAGATCCAAAAAGCCTATCCACTGAAGGCTGGAGCCAATGAAATCGAACTGAGAACCACCGGACAGAGTGGACCAAATATATTAATGCTGGACGTCCGCTAAACCCTGATTTGGCAGGTTGGGCTATACATATTGGGTTTCCTTGTCCCTGTTCAGTAACTACGGCACTGTTGGGGTACTTTACTCACCTTGTATTATCCAGCTAAGACTCCTAGAGGCGTATCCACGCTCCCTTCGGCTACGCTCAGGGAGCGGACATTCTCCTTGCGTCATCCGAACGCAGCAACAGTAGAGTGAAGCAACCTGTCCTTTGGTGGTGGGATTGTTTCACTGTACTTCTCTATTTGGCCATAATACACCCCTAAATCCCCTAAAGGGGACTTTCCGATCACCCTCATGAGGAGGAGGTGATTTTAGCAATCTTTTCTGTTTTCGTTTATTTAAATGTACTTTTTCTTAGAATGTGGAATTTAGTCGGGCGTAGTCTAGCCTTTACTATTGTGCCCTATGTTCCTATGTTGTTACACATAAATCATGTTCCAAAGTATAACTCCAGTAAGTGGTATTGAGTTAAAAACTCAAATTTACCTGGTTCCGCAGCCCAGCTGTCGGAACAACCGATAACCGTGTATTTGGTCTATTATTTTCCAAAAATACTTAGCGTCTTGGAGACTTCGTGGCCACTTATTGTTCCATCCAAAAAGAGGAGGTACCCTACAGGCTGATTAGGTGCCTATCATCCTATTGTGCCCTATGTTCCTATGTTGTTACACATAAATCAAACTCCATAACATAACAGTTGTACGTGGTATTGAGTTAAAAACTCAAATTTACCTGATTCCGCAGCCCAGCTGTCGGAACAACCGATAGCCGCGTATTTGGTCTATTATTTCCTGAAAATACTTAGCGTCTTGGAGCCTTAGTGGCTTCTTGTTGTTCTATCAAAAAAGAGGAAGTACCCGACAGGCTGATTAGGTGCCTATCATCCTATTGTGCCCTATGTTCCTATGTTGTTACACATGCATCAGGCTCCAAAACATAACAGTTGTACGTGGTATTGAGTTAAAAACTCAAACCTACGTTGTTCCGCAGCCCAGCTGTCGGAACAACCGATTGTGGTGTACTTGGTCCATTATTTTCTGAAAATTCTTAGCGTCTTGGAGACTTCGTGGCTTCTTGTTGTTCTATCAAAAAAGAGGAGGTACCCGACAGGCTGATTGGGTGCCTATCATCCTACTGTGCGCTATGTGTCTAATGTGGTTGCCTTATAAGTTAGCTACTTTACGTTACTTCCTCAACGTCTTTTTTAGTGAAGAAATGCATTTAGTGGTTGAAAAAAGGAAGCGTTTTTTACCAATAAGAGTGTAAAATGCCAATAAATTACTTGTGTTAAATAACTGAAAATGAGGGGTTTTTATGTGTTGAATAATAAGTAAGACTATTTGAATGATTATTTATAAGTATTAAGTATTTGTTTTTTTAAGATTGTATCAATGAGCGATCCGACGAGTACGTTTGGGCGCTGAAAAATTAGTCGTCAACCCTAAATAACTTACTACTTATGATAGAAAAACTGTTGTTCCTTTTAGGTTTTCCCCAAACCAGCGTGCCGATATGGTGCACATACAGTTATCAAGGTCGCCCACCTTCTCTTCCCACAACGTGGCGCAATAATAATTTATCTAGTTACCAATAACCCATAAGAATGAAAAAAAATATACTCCACCGTAGTAGGTATACCTCATATGCAAAGGGAGGTTACCGAATGGGATGTTGTTTTGCAGTGATGATCTCACTGGTGTTTCTCACGCCGCTATTGGCGTATGGAGCGCATGAGCCAAGATCATCGGAAGCATTTCAGGCCCCAGAGATCAATGTAACTGGGACTGTTTATGACGAGTTTGATACGCCGATGATCGGGGTAAACATCCTCGTAAAAGGCACCGGTAACGGCACTATTACCGATATTGATGGGAATTTTTCCCTTACTGTAGCAGAAGATGCCGTATTAGTAATTCGATTCATTGGCTATAAGTCCCAAGAAATCCCCTTGGCAGAGACCAACAGCAGTGATCTTGAAATCACCTTGGAGCCTGATGTTGCCAACTTGGAAGAAGTGGTGGTAGTAGGCTTTGGTGAGCAGACCAAACAAACACTCGTAGGTGCCGTCGGAACCGTTAAGGGAGAAGACCTTCAGCGGGTTGGTTCGGTGAACACCGTTTCGGAGGCTCTACAGGGAGCGATGCCCGGACTTACTGCGGTGAACAGCGGTGGCAAACCGGGATCTGATGCAGCAGAACTGTTCATTAGAGGTCGTTCTTCTTGGAATGGAGATTCGCAGTCTCCTTTTACCTTGGTAGATGGGGTAGAGCGGGATATCAATAACCTTGATCCCAATGAAATCGAATCGATTTCTATTCTAAAAGATGCCTCCGCCACCGCCGTTTATGGTGTCAGAGGTGCCAATGGTGTGATCCTGATCACGACCAAGCGGGGACGTGCAGGAAAGCCTACATTTAATTTTACAGCCAATATGGGTGTAAAAGAACCAACGGCAAAGGCGACCAATGCGGATTACCTGACAGCGATGGAAATGTTTAACGAGGCGGCTACCAACGACAATAACTGGGATCAGCTTATCCCTGAATCTACGATGAATGCCTGGAGGGAAAACTGGGACCAAAGAGGCCCTTATAATCCTTATTTTCCTGATGTTGACTGGTATGACGAACTATTGGGACTGGGATACCAGCAAAACTATAACCTGAATGCCAGGGGAGGTACCGAGTTTGTGAAGTATTTCGTGTCATTGGGGTATAGAAATGATGGTGATATCTTCCAGACCGAAGAACAACCTGAATATGATCCTACATTTGGAGTAAAACGATATAATTGGCGGTCTAATTTTGACTTTACACTGACGCCAAGTACGGAGTTGAGTGTGAACTTTTCCGGTAACTACCGTACACGTTCACAGCCTGGTTATCGGATAGATGGCGGAGGAGAGGATGGTTTTGGACAGCCGCAATTTTTCAACAATATCTACCAAGCTCCAAACAATGTTTTTCCTATCCAATACCCCGACGGGTTTTATGGGGACTCGCCTTCCGGTGATCATAATATCATCATGAAAGCCAATGAAGGTGGACAAAGAACCTATAATTATTATCAGGGATTCTATGATGCCGAGCTGAAGCAAGACTTGGATTTTATCACCAAAGGCCTTAAAGCAAAAGCAAGTGTGAGTTATACTTCCTACTCCAATTATGAGCGGTATATTCTAAGACAAGGGGTAGGCAATGTAAACATGAACGTGATACGTTATTACCGCCAGTATGATTATGCCAATCCCATTACCGAAGGAGGAGAAACCACGTATCCACTGATCTTGGAGCAACGATTCCCAGAGGCAAATGCCCAGCCCGGGCCGGTTACTTCTAACCTCCCCTCATTATTTGGCTATAACAGAAGGCTGAACTATCGCTTCCAGATGGATTATAAAAGGAAATTTGGCGATCATACCTTCAGCGGATCCGCCTTGATGTGGAGACAAATAGACACAGGAAGAAATGGATATCCCAGCAAAAGGGAAGAATGGGTGGCCAGGGCCAACTATTATTACAAAGACCGTTATTTGCTCGAAGTGAATACGACTTATTCAGGTTCAGAGAAGTTTGCACCGGGACTTCGTTTTGGTCTGTTCCCGTCCTTTGCTACGGGCTGGGTGATTTCAGAAGAGCCTTGGGCAAAATCCCTCGCAGGCACTTGGTTGGACTTTTTGAAAGTGAACTACTCTTATGGTATCGTGGGCAGTGATGGAGGTCCTCGTTTCCAGTATGCCCAGACCTATAACTCCGGGGGAAATATCCGATTAGGCTATGACAATATCACCTACTACGGACCAAGGTATACAGAAGGTACACCTGCCAACCCAAATTCCACTTGGGAAACCAGTACCATGCAGAACTTGTCCTTTGATTTGGATATTCTCGAAAGGCTGAATGTATCGGTGGACTTCTTTAAAGAAGACAGGGAAGGCATCCTGATGCAAAGAAGAACCCAACCTTCTTGGTACGGTACCTCAGACGTGGCTACTGGAAACATCGGCGCCAGTAAAAACAGAGGATATGAAGTAGAGATAGGCTGGAAGGACAATATTGGACAGGACTTCAAGTATTATGTAAACCTCAATACCTCATATGCTGAAAACAGGATCGTCTATAGAGATGACCCCCGGTTAATGCCTGACTATTTACAAGAGGCAGGCAAGCCGATTGGCTGGCAATCGAGACTTGTGGTAGGGGATTATTACCAAAGCCTCGACGATATCTACAATGGTCCCACGACCGCTAATGGTGCCGATCAAGGTAGTCTTATTGCTGGTGACCTGATGTTTGTCGACTACAATGGAGACGGAGTGACGGACTCCAACGATCAGGTGGCCATGGAAAATGTGCAGTATCCTTGGAGGACGTATGGGTTAAACCTCGGGTTTACGTATAAGAATTTTGGTATGAATGCCCTGTTTTATGGAGTAACTGATGTGGGGTATAACTTCCCGTCATTGATGTACTGGGATTTCAACAGTGGATTCGTAAAGGCCCAGCCGGATGTGGTTTCCCGATGGACACCTGACAATCCAGAGGGAGCCGACAAACCAGCCCTTCACTTGTCGAATAACCACAATTCATCAGGAAGTACACTTCTGTACACAGATGGTTCTTATATAAGGTTAAAAAACATTGAGGTCAACTACCGTTTGTCCCAAGCATTCGTGAAGCGGTTGGGATTGAAAAGTTTCCAGGTTTATGCCAACGGAAACAACTTGGTCACTTGGACAAAACTCGATAAGCGGATCGATCCAGAGACCACTGGAACTACTACTTATCCAGTAGTTAGAAGATACAATCTGGGCGTAAGGGTATCATTCTAAAATCAACACAACTATGCAAAAAATTAATAAGCTATATATAATTGTACTGCTGTTGGGATTATTTTCCTGTGAAGAATTCCTGGATGTTTCTCCCGACTTTGGTATAGATGAAGACGATGTATTTTCCGAATACGAGTCTACCCGGGGCTATCTGGACAATTGCTACGACGTACTCTATGATGTACATCACTGGAGGTCTCAAAACCTGCAAAGAACCCATATCAGTGGGCTTTCGGATGAGGGAGGCACCCTCTTCAATGGTGCCATTAATACCCTGATCAATACAGGAAGCTGGATCGATAAAGGATGGGCCGGAGAAATAGGCTGGACAGGACAGACCAATTATGACCAGGGGTCGATTATCTCCAATGCTTTCTTTGCGATCCGAATAGCCAATAAGGTGATTACCAATGTAGGTCAGATGGATAACCTGAGCCAAGCCCAACATGATGAACTCTTGGGTCAGGCATATTTCTTCAGGGCATGGTATTACTTCCAGATCATCCAACGATGGGGAGGGATGCCGATCTTTGACAAAGCGTACACGCCGAGTGATGACCTGGATTTGCCGAGGGTTACCTATTCCGAATCGACAGAATGGTTGATTGGGGACTTGAACAATGCTATTGCGCTGTTGCCGCATAAATGGGACGACAACCAAGTGGGTAGGATCACTAAAGCCGCCGCAATGTCGGTAAAAAGTATGGCAGCACTGTATGCAGCAAGTCCACTGATGCAAAACGACCTGACCAGTATCCAATACCGCGACTATGGCCAAGAGTGGACCGAAAGGGCCGCTGCTTATGCACACGAGGTGATCGAATATGTTAGTAACGGTACAGGAGGAACCCGCTTTCGCTTGATGAACGGGGAAGAATATAAGAACATATTCTACCATGAAGGCATCAATGTCAGTGATGAGTCGCTATTCTATAACCTGGATGCAGGTAGACGGCATCAGAGTAGGGGGCTAAGGTGCAATTATCTTCCCCAACGTTTTTCTGGAGGAACCGGTAATGATGCTACTGCCTATTCTAACCCTACCCAGAATATAGTGGACATGTATGAAGTCCTCAATGGAGGACAAGCCTATCCCGTGGATGATCCCAGGTCCGGATATGATCCCCAAAATCCTTATGTAAACAGGGATCCAAGATTTTATAACAACATCATCGTGCCAGGAGAAGAATGGGGCGTGGACAACGGTGGACGACCGATCTATCAAGAGCTCTATGTAGGTGGTACCGACTATAATATTCAGACTACCAGTAACCATACAAGAAACAGACAGCTGTCCGGTTATATGTGTAAGAAATTTATCTGGCCAGAAGCCAATAGGTTTACCAGTCAATATGGTCTGTATAGACTGAACAATATTTTTATCCGTGTGTCACAGGTTTACCTTGACTATGCTGAAGCCATGAATGAAGCATATGGGCCAAACAGTGATCCCAATGGTTACGGGCTTACAGCTGTACAGGCGGTAAATATGATCAGAAACAGGGTAGGGATGCCTGATGTGCTTACAGAGCACACAGGGTCCAAAGAAACGTTCAGGGATGCTATCAGGCATGAAAGGGCCGTAGAACTGATGTGGGAAAATCACAGGTGGCATGACCTAAGGAGATGGATGGTGGCAGAGGATGTCTTCTCCAGACCTATACAAGGAGTACGAGCTTATCCACCAGCTGGTCATCAAAGTGTACAGGACAAAAGTACCCTGGACTTTACCTATGAGGTAATAGAGCTGGAAACAGAGCAACGGGTATTTGGTCTGCGCAATCACTGGTACCCTGTGGCCCAGTCGGATGCACAGAATCTCTTTAACTTCCAGCAGAACCCAGGCTGGTAATATGGACCTTAAATTCGATAATCAAATGATAATTTATAGATTGAAAATTGCATCATTGGTTCTTGCGCTTTTTAGTTTGTCCATAGTGGCTTTTGGACAGAACAAAAAGAATGTGGCCGAAATGGACATTCAGTCGCGCATAGTGGACAACAACGGAGAACCAATTAAGAATGCGCAAATCACACTTGGTGAAGGACTATTGCAGACCTTTACCGATAGCAACGGGGAATTTTCCCTAAAGGCTCCCGCTGATGGGAAGCTATTGGTGACTGCTCCTGGTTATGAAGACGTAGTCGTCTCTCTTGGCGAAGGCAGTATCGGAGAACAGTTGATCTTATTAAAAGCCTTGGCTTATGCCTCCGAAAACGACCTTGTCCGATTACCGACTTCTATCAATACCAATCAACGCGAGCTCGTTGGCGCTATTGGGAAAGTTTCCGGAGAGGTATTGGAAAAGCAGCCTTCGCTCGTATTCCATAATGTGCTCCAAGGCAGAGTAGCGGGCCTTACTGTAAGGAATAACGCCAATGGATTGGGAAATAACCTTGCCAGCCTTTATGTGAGAGGATTGGCCAGAGAGGGAGACAATTCCGCGTTGACCATTGTAGATGGTATAGAGCGGCCGATTGAGTACCTGAATCCTGAAGAAGTGGAAAGCGTTCAGGTCTTAAAGGATGCCACCAGCAAAATCCTGTACGGTCCCCGTGCGGCAAATGGCGTGGTAATGATTACAACCAAAAGAGGCCGGGCAAACACACGTGTCATCAAAGCTTCTGCACAATATGGCGTACGGATGAACACCAGGATGCCTGAATACCTGAACAGTTACCAGTATGCCAACCTTTACAATGAGGCACGTGCAAATGATGGTTTGTCACCGTTTTATTCTGAACAGGATCTCCAAGGTTACCTCAATTCTTCCGGAGAAAATGACCTAAGGTATCCAGACGCTGACTATTTGGATTATTTTGTCCGGTCTACTTCACCATTTAGAAAGGCCAATATTGAGTATTCCGGTGGTACAGAAGATACAAGGTATGCACTGATATTGGGCTATGTGGGCTCGGAAGGTGTAGAAAAGATAGGTGAAACAGCTACTCAGGACCGTCTTAACATCAGGGGCAATTTGGATGTACAGGTTACTCCTGCCTTGCGGGCATTTATCGATGGTAACGGAATCATCGAAAGTAGAAGCTGGGGCAAGCTGCACCAGAATCAAGTGTTTGACGATATCAAAACGCATCGGCCCAATGAGTATCCCTTTGTGATCAATGACCCTAACTTTCAAGGAGAGACCACTGAGGTAGGGGTAGAGAAGATACCACCACTGGGAGGAAGCTACCTACGGCCCCAAAGTCTCTATGGTGACATGGTGTATGGAGGATTTCAGGAGTACCAGTTTTTCTATGGCCAGACCAATTTTGGGCTGGAACTGGACATGGGTGCCATTACCCCTGGCCTGTCTGGCAAAACAGTATTGACTTTTGATAGCTACCAATACCATAGTGCCAACCAGATCAATAATCCCATTCGGTATGAAAGAAGCTATGTCACAGGGCCATCTGGAGCGGACAGCATTGCTTATGTCCAGTTGAACAATAGGACAATCTCGGGCAATAGAAGTGAAAGTGGTAATAATATGAGCCGAAATATTGGTTGGATGTCAAATATCGATTACGATAGACGGTTTGACAAACATGGAGTGAAGGCAAATCTTTCTCATTTCTATTACTTCAGTGATCACACTAACAACCGTCAAAATACAGCCAATACCAATAGTTTCTTGCGTACTGCCTATAGCTATGATGATAGGTTATATGTAGAAGCTACTGGAGCTGTCATGGGAAGCAATCGTTTTGCCGAAGGCAATAGGTATAAATTCTTCCCTGCGGTGGGGGCATCATGGATCCTTTCGGAGGAATCTTTTATGAATACCACCCCTTGGGTCAATTTCATGAAGGTGAAGTCCAGCTTTGGGGTTATTGGATATGACAGGGGCACTAGTTATTACCTGTACGATACTCGATACTCCGACAACGGGAATGTTTCCTTTGGTGAAAGAAACCAAAATGGAGTTCCACGAACAGGTTTTAATAATTATGGAAATCCTGATTTGAAATGGGAGACCTCTAGGGAATTTAATATTGGCGTAGAAGGATTGATGCTAAATAACAGCCTACACGTAGAGGCCAATTACTTTAATGAACTGCGCTCCAATATCATTGTCGACAACCCTACTTCCGTATATTCTTCCTTGAGTGGTTCGCTAAACAAGCCGTTGAACTTGGGCGAAGTCGCTAATCAAGGGGTGGAGGCCAGCATAAGCTGGTTAAATAATACACAAGACCTTAGCTACCGAATCGGTGCGAATATCCTGTACGTCAAAAACAAGATCAAAAGTACCGATCAAGTGGATTACCCAGAAGAATATCTTCAGAAGACGGGTCAGTCAGTAGACGCTATATCCGGTATGGTGGACAATGGTCTCTTCCGGGAGGAGGCTGCTCTCGGGAATGCGCCTTTTCAGGCTTTCGGTCCTTATGGCGTAGGGAATATTGCCTATCAGGATCAAAACGGTGATGATATTATCGATGAGCGTGATCAACGGTTCATTGGTAATTCTTTTCCAAGAACTACCTTGGGGATCGACCTTGACATTACCTATAAAGGCTTTGGGCTTTATGTATTGGGCACCTCCGAGCTGGGAGTGGACAAGATGCTGAACAATAGCTATTACCGGAATGACGGGGAAGAGAAGTATTCAGCCTATACATTGGATCGTTTTCACCCGGTGAACAATCCCAATGGCCAAGTACCTGCCTTGACTACCTATCAGGCTACCAATGACTTTAGGAATTCGACTTTCTGGATGGAAGATGCTTCATTCTTCAGGTTGAAGAACGTTGAGTTAAGCTATAGTATTTCGAATGGAGCTTGGGTAGTGAAAAATGTAAAATTCTATGCGAGAGGAACCAACTTGTTTGTGATTTCCAAAATCAAAGACCTGGATCCCGAGGTACCTAATGCAGGAGTGGACAATTACCCTATTTTCAGGACCATTACTGGTGGTGTATCTGTTAGTTTCTAAATCCGATGACAATGAGAAATCAAAATACTACATATAAAAAGATAGCATTTTATGGCATGATGCTGTTAGGAATGACATCATGTAGCGAAGCCCTGGATCCAGTATTGGATAATACATACGGAGAGGATTTTGCCTATGGACTTCCAGAAAAGACCGAAGGCTTCTTAATGAACGCCTATGCCAATGTACCGGGGAGTTTTGTGGCCGAATATGGAGGCGACTTCTTGGATGTGGCCACGGACAATGCCACCACCAACGCTTTTGGCAGTGCATTGTATCGTGTGTCTGCTGGTGCCATCAGTCCTGCTAATAATCCAGTAGGTAACTGGAACAATGCTTACAACCAGTTTAGGAATATTCATATTTTTCTGGAAAATGGCCTTGGTGACAATGTCACCTATAACTTGTCCGATCCAGATGCAGATATGGCCAAGAGGATGAACCTGAAAGGAGATGCCTTCTACCTTCGTGCTTGGTGGGGCTTTACCCTCCTGAAGCAATATGGTGGCAAGGCAGCCAACGGGGAAGCCTTAGGCTACCCAATAGTGCTGTCATCTGAAGAATATAGTGAGACCAGTGGCCTAGAGGATATCCAGAGGAATACCTATGAGGAATGCGTGGAGCAGATAGTCAAGGATTTGGACTCTGCCTACCTTTACCTCCCCAAAACCTACACTGGAGGAGACCCTATCGTAGGTGTACAGCAATTGGGAAGAGCTGATAAACAAAACGTTCGTGCTCTTAAATCCCGAGTGGCCGTGTACGCCGCCAGTCCTGCCAACCAATCTGATGAGGTGGTTTCCATCGCAGGAATGGGAAGCTTTAATGTGCTGAATGAAGCGGCATTTGTCCAGAAATGGGTAGATGCAGCAGAATATTCCCAAGAGGCTATCGAAGAAGTAGGCAACTTCTCCAGTCTGAAAACAGGTGATTTTAACAATAATACCAGCCCCGGAGAATTTGTTTGGAGGACTTATCATAATAATAGGGACCTTGAAAACAAAAATTACCCCATATCTGAATTCGGTCAGGCAAGAACCAGTCCTTCCCAAAACCTCGTGGATGCTTATCCCATGCAGAATGGCTACCCAATAGACGATCCCAGAGCTGGATTTGACCCTGAAAATCCCTATGCAAACAGGGATCCCAGACTGGACTTGACCATTTTCTATAATGGCCAGACCTTGGATGGCCAGGCGTTGGAAATCTATGAGGGAGGTAAAGACTCCAAAGCGAGGAACCAGCAAAACACCCGTACTGGCTATTATCTGCGAAAGTGGCTTTCTGTTCAGAACGGCATGTTGGATCCGGTCAGTCCGACTAATGACCACCACAACCACGCTTTGATCCGTAAGACAGAAGTATACCTTAACTTTGCGGAGGCTTCCAATGAGGCTTTTGGCCCGACGGCCGTAGGGCCTGAGATGAGCCAGTCTGCCGTGGAGGTGATCAAGTCCATCCGCTCTGCTGCGGGCATCACCGATAATTCCTATGTGGATGAAGTCGCCGCCCAAGGAAAAGAGGCTTTCAGGGAATTTATCCAAAACGAGCGTAGATTGGAATTGGCTTTTGAAAATCACCGGTACTGGGATTTGAGAAGATGGATCATGCCACTAAACGAGACCGTTCGTGGTGTGAGGATTTTGAAAGGAGAAGAGGGTGATCTTTCATTTGAAGAGTTCACTGTAGAGGAAAGGAAATTTGACGATGTCAAATACTATTACCATCCCCTTCCTTATGATGAATTGGTCAAAAGTCCTCAAATGATCGATAATAAAGGTTGGTAAAAATTAAATAAACAATGATGAGACACAGTAAAATATATATTGGGATTTTCCTTTTACTTACAGGATTGTTTTCTTGTGAGCCATACGAGGATTATTTGGGAGACTTTGATTATTCGATTGTATATTTTGGTACCCAAAAGCCTTTGAGAACCATAGTCGCCTACGATAATATGGAGTTTAAAGTGGGTGTAGCCCTTGGTGGCAAAAGAAGCAATGAGGTCGATGAATATGCTGATTTTTCCGTCGACCCAAGCTTGTTGGATGACGACACCTTCACTGAGGGAAATGACTTTGAGCTACTTCCAGCTGATTATTATTCCCTGAGCAATGACAGCCGAATGGTCATCCCAGCGGGTAAATTTATCGGTGATGTGACCGTGACCTTGGACAGGGAGGCTTTTACCAGTGACCCTAAGGCACTTTCTACTACCTATGCATTGCCGATCAGGATTACTGGCAGTTCATTGGATTCTATATCTAGCGGCAATTATGATGAAGCTGGTAATGTGATCAACCCACCTAAAGATTATACCATATTGGTGGTAAAATACATCAGCCCCTACCATGGAACCTACTATCATAAAGGTACCCAGCAGGAGTTGGATGAAAATGGGGAGTTGATCGAGGAGACGGTGTACAATAATGATGACCTGAGCAAAAATGGCACTTGGGCTTTGTCTACTGTGGATAGAACCCAAGTGATGACTCCTGCTCTAGGAGACAATATATCTGGCTCGATGGTGCTAAACGTCAACGAAAGTAATAATGAGGTGGCGATCTCCACCACGGATGATAACATCGTTGATTTGGTAGGAACCGCAACCTATAATGCCGACGAAAGAACGTTTTATTTGGATTATTCCTTTACCCGTAATGCGAGGAATTTTACGGTTCAGGATACCCTTGTCCTGAGAAGAGCTCCTGAACTGGATCTTGGATTTGAAGAATGGTAAGAATAATGCAATAGCGTTGGTGTCAAAATAGTATAAATCTACCCTGATCATGATTGGGGTAGATTTTTTACTGATCCAGCGACCCTTGCTTTTTCTGAGATGCAGTGTTTACCGAGCTTCCGAAGCTGGTCCGGATCAGTTTTTAGGGGGCAATAACGACATCCATCTCCAAACTAACTGATTTTCTTGCACTTTCAGTCTTTACCGATATCAGTCGGGACAGGCTGCGATGATTCCTAATGCATAATCCGGGTTTAACAAAGATAAGTGCTGCTTTTACTTCTGACTCCCTAACGATAAAAAATGAAATTTCATAAGTATAGCCTTCTGGCTTGGATGACCTGTCTACTGATGGCAGCAGGCAGCGGGCTTTCTCTTGCCCAAGAGCAGGAAAAGCCCAATATCCTTTTTTTGGTGATAGAAGATACTTCACCGTACCTACTTCCCGCATATGGGAATGAGGCGATTGATACGCCCAACCTGAACTTTCTGTCTGATCACGGCGTGACATTCGACAATGTTTTTTCCAATGCACCCTACTGTTCTCCGGCGAGGTCTTCGCTGATTTCAGGCAGTTATGCCACTACTTACGCCACCGACTGGCATAGGAATAATATGATCGTCCCAATGGAGTATTTTTTTCCGCAATATCTCCGTCAGGCGGGATACTATACAGTCAATGCAGGGAAGACAGATTATAATGTCACCAAGTCTGTTCAGAAGGAAGCATATCCAGTCACTTGGGATGGGCTAAGTGGCTACAGAAGTGACGATGGAAAATCCCCTAACGCCACCTATAATGCCGTCGAAAGAGGGAGCCGGCCATTTTTTGCCCAGTTTAACAATCACACCACCCATATGAGCAGGATGACATCGGTAACTGTGGATATTCGCGAGCCACTGGAATTGGCGATGGAAGATGTCCAGTTGCCGCCTCACGTCCCTGATCTCCCCGAAACCCGGGCTGATTATGCCCTGCACCTCGAAGGTGTCCAAGATACCGATGCATGGGTAGGCGTGTTTTTGGAAGACCTTAAAAAGCGAAAACTACTCCAAAACACGATTATTTTCTTTTTCTCCGATCATGGAGGCTGCCTACCGAGAGGCAAAGCTTTTCCTTTTGAGTCTGGTATGAAGCCAGCGTTGATCGTATATGCTCCGGAAAAGTGGAAGCACCTCTTGCCCGCAAAACCGGGCAGCCGTTCAGACCAACTGGTGGAGTTTGTGGATTTTGGTCCCACATTATTGAGCGTGGCGGGATCGGATGTCCCGGATCATATGCAAGGGAAGGCTTTTATGGGAAAAGCAACAACACCACGAAAATATGCTTACGGCTTCAGGACCAATTCAGAAGATCATTTTGACCCGTCCAGGGTAGTGGCAGACGAACGATTCTATTACATAAAAAATTACACTCCCTACAAGCGCCATGGTCTCAAGCAGTCCTTTCAGTGGGGAATGCCAGCCCAGCAGGCTTGGGACAGCTACTTTTATCTTGGCCATCCAGTGGAGCCCTTTAGGGAATACTATGAACCAAAGCCGCAAGAGTACCTCTTCGACATGAAGAGGGATCCTTATGGTATTATAAACCTTGCCCAAGATCCGGCTCATGGCCAAAAGCTACAGGAGCTCCGGCGGGAAGCCGCCAGTCATGTACAGGAAACAGGTGATTTGGGTTTTTTCCCAAAGGATATCAGGGATGAATTTACCGATTCAGGTAAGTCACTTTATCAATGGGTAAAGGATTCCAACTATGACCTAAAAGGAATGCATGACCTGGTGGAGAAAGCAGCATCACCTCAGGTAGACGATATGGGGGATTTTCTAAAGGGCCTAAGTAGTGAGCGCCCAGAGTGGAGGTGGTGGGCACTATCAGGAATAGCTTACCTCGCTCAGGAAGAAAAAATATCCGAGGGGAGTGAAGAAATCATGCAGCAGTTAAGTGCCGAAAATTATCAAAGTGTCAGAGCTATAGCAGCAGAAGCCCTTGTTTACCTCAATGCCCCCAAGGGATTGGAATTGTTGGTGGAGGAGTGTAAGGAAGGAAACACGTTCGCTGCTTCTTCCCTCGAAAATATCGGTCACCGGGCACTTCCGGTGATGGATGAGATCAGGGAACTGGCCAAGACAGCTGATGCTGGAAGGGTTCGGTTTCAAGCCCGAAGCATCCTTATCAATTTTGGTATGATGGATATGGATGAGCTTTTCACAGCCAAAAGTATCCAACGTTTTATACAAGGGCATCGCCACAGGGTGAGCCACCCAATGCCGACGATTCCATAAAATCCTATAAGATATTACGACCTATGAAAGACCTAACCAACGTACTAATTGTGCTTTTTTCTATTGTGCTACTGCCGCTTCAAGCACAGGAAGTGGTAAAAGGAGAGCTCCGCATCGATACAGCTCATGGCCATGAGCTGGAATTGGGAGCCAGTGGCTTTAATGTAAGGATAGCAGATAAGGTATGGGGCTACACGCATCCGGAGTTTCGCCAAGCCGTCCACCAGCTTCAGCCTGGGTGGTTGAGGTATTTTTCGGGTACTATGGGCGACGCTTTCAGCGCTGCCACAGGACAATATAACCTTGACTATGCCATGATGATGGATCATCGGGGGCAATTCCTCAAGGGGCATCGTTTTACGCAGGTAAAAGGGCCTCATCGCATTATTGATCTATACGACCTGCTCGGAGAGGTTGGGGGAAAGTTAGTGGTGACCATTAACGGATTTACGGAGACTCCGGAAATGACCAAAGCCTTGGCGGAGTTTTGTAAGGACAATCACATCATCGTAGAAGCATGGCAGTTCTGCAATGAACCGTACTTTTATGTGCCCAATCGAAACCGCTACTGGTGGAATGACGGGTATGATTACGCCCAGAAAATGAAACCTCACGCGGATGCCATAAGAGAGGTCTTCCCAGATGCAAAAATGGCCCTTAACTTTACCTGGGATGGTATTTGGGGATTTATGAAAGAAATCAACCGTTATCAGATAGAGAACGGGGCATATTGGAATGTGTTCAGTAAGCATTCTTACGCACCTCACATCGGTGGTAAAGAGAGCTTTGACCAAGCTATGCGAAGAGCCAATTCAAAGATCATCGAAGCCACTTCTGATGAGGCCATGGAGGAAATCGAAGCTTATACTGAAGAAGACATTCCCCTGCTTATCACCGAATTTGGTGTCTGGAACAGGCCATTGAACGGGATTTTTTCGGGGATATACAATACTGAATATACCTTGCGCCAGCTGTCCCATTCCAATGCCTTTTTAATAGGATCGCATGAAGTGAGCAATAAAATCAGGCCTGCCAGTAACAAGAATCAGCTGATAGAAAATGCTTATGCCCAGCAAATCCCAATTGATACCGACACCATCATGTCGGGATTGTATCAAGATGAAGAGGGGAAGGGACTCCAGCTCCTTCACGAAGCCACCAACAATTCCAGAAAGATCAACCCCGTAATTGTAACTGGTACAAGGAAGGTGCCCGGCCTAAAAAATGATAAGGTAGAGTCCGTCTATGCGATGCATTTTGAAGGTGTCAACGGGCTTGATTATTTGGCCGTGACCAATCGGTCCGAATACGCCTATACATTTGATTTAAAGCTGGACAATGAAACGGTGAACGGTGAGTTTACCCACAAGTACATTTGGTCAAAGGTGGCAGAAAATAAAAATGTACCGATCGAAGAGCAGACATACCAGGGCAATACAGTGGCTATCAAGCCCTTTTCTGTGAACGTTATCCAGTGGCCCAATGGAAACAGCCCTTCACATGAGGCGACTAGAATTTACAGTGCCGATGTGGTGGCATCCGGTGTACGCCTGGACTGGTGGGAAAGAAAGAAGGCAAGCAACTATGAAGTGACCATCACAGACCAATCTGGTACTATCAGCCATAAAGAAGTCAATTCTAACCAAACCGTTATTACTGACCTGAAAGAGGGTGAGGAATATACCTTTGAAGTAGCGGCACTGTATAATGACGGTAAAAGCGAGCCTAGCAATCCGGTTACGGTCAACTATGCCCTTCCAGAAGCGCCGAAGATTTTTAAGTTAAGCCAAAGGGACACCACATTTACCTTGTTTTGGGAGAGTGAAAAAAATACCAATGGTTATCAAATCGAGGTGAAATCAAAGGATGGAAGCTTTATGGAGACCTATGATACCAAAAACGTTTTTGGCTATAGGGTTTCAGGTTTGCAGTATGATCAGCAGTATACCATTTCCCTTCGAGCCTATAATGGGTTGGGTACTAGTCAGTCAGCCTCGCATGAAACCATTACGCTGGAGGAAGATTTTCCGATTCCAGCTAGGAATATTTCTGCCACAGAAACCAGGAATGGCAATGTTTATTTGGAGTGGATAGCTCAGGATACACTAAACCCGGGCGTAAGGTATAATATTTACCGAGGAAAGGCTCCCCATGATTTTACGTTGTACCAAGAAGCGGTGGAAGGAACGCATTTTATAGATGAATCCTCAGAAGGCCTGGACTATTTTTACACCGTAAAGGCAGTGAACAGTGCTGGTGAAGCGTCGTTTTACCCCAATGTCGCAACGGTTATCAAAAGAGACCCTGCCTATACGTTGGAGATCAGCGAGGTGACAAGTACAGCAGAGGGGCTGCAAATTAAGGTAGCTACTGAAAATCTGGATGTAGAAAATGCAAGCAGCGTGGGAGTGAAGTTGAATGATGTTTCTTTTTTGAATTTAGAGGAAGTAGGGTTTGAGGCCCAATCGATAAAGAACGACCACTTTGAAGTAGTTATTCCTTGGACCAAATTAAATGGCAACCGGTCCTATTTTGTTAAGGCCTATGTGAAGTCAAGAAGTGGGGAAAAGCGTTCATTACCGCCATTTCATAAGATCAGAACGCCCCAATAAAAGAGGAAAAAATAGATCAAAAGGGATTTTAAAAATCTTTCAAGCGCCCATATCATGATATTGGGCGTTTTTTTGTACCTTCAAGCTCAAAAATAACCGTATAAAACCCTAAATGATTACCCTCCAAAAGTTAAAAAACCTGATCTTGGGATCAGTTGTTCTACTAGTCTTAAGTGCTTTTGAAATAGCTCCCTATTCACATATGGAGTATGGGTATATTTCAGCTGAATCTGGGCTGGACACCGATGAATGTAACTTTACCTACCAAGACAGTGAGGGGTATTTATGGATAGGAAGCAATGAAGGGCTCTACAGATATGATGGCTATGAAATCCTCAATGTGGATGACTTGGTAAAAGAGTCCAGCCTTTCTAAAGTGCGGTTTTTTGACGCGATAGAAGGCGGAAGCCAGACCATTTGGTTTGCCACTTCCAAGGGGGTGTTGAGCTATAATAAGAAAGCTCACCAATTCCGTTTTTTGCAAGCTCCGGAAGATGCCGATTTTCACTTGAACCAAGGCTTCAATAGCATTGCCATTGATAGGGATGAGAATATTTGGTTTGGCGGCCTTCAGGGATTGTACAAGCTAAACACCCAGAATGACAGCGTGTCCAAGTGCCTAGGCACTTGGGGAAATGGAGAAAAGAACCTCAGCATCAAGGACATTGAAGTTAATAATGAAGGAGATGTCTGGGTTGCCACTTGGGGACAGGGAGTGGGATGTTTTGATAAAGAAAAACAACTTTTTGACCTCTACAGGATCTTTAAAAAAGGACCTGTCAAAAGTAAGTACAACGTGTTGACTTCCATTCATTTTGATAGCAAGGACAATTTGTGGTTGGGGACTTGGGACAATGGGCTGTATGTACTGGACATCAATGATAAGAGGAACCCTATCATCCTCAATCATTTTGCAAGAGAGGCAAAGAAAAACACCATTATTGGTAATATCGTCTATGATATAGAGGAGGATGAGAATGGAGGGATGTGGATAGGGACTCCTTACGGGGTAAGTGTCCTTAAGGACTGGGCCACGAGTAGTCCACATTTTTATAATATAACTGCTTCTACCAAGAGGAATGCACTAAACAACAACGAAATCAGAGGCATTTTTAAAGACCAAACCGGTTTGATGTATCTTTCTACGCAGGGGGGAGGGGTGAACAAAGTGAAGATCACCGATCAGTTTTTTAAAACGTTTAATATTTCGCAAGTGGACTCCTTGAAAAAGAGCCAATCGGTGTACAGTTTCATTAAGGATCCACAAAATAGGCTGTTGGTAGGTGTGCAGAGTTTGGCCTTTGGCGTATATGACGTAGAAAAGCAGTTGTTTAAACATTACACTTCCATTCCTGAATACCGTCCCTTACAAAACCTTAATATCAATACAGTAAAAAGCTTTGCTTGGGACAAGAATGGAGTGCTTTGGCTAGGTACCCGTTATAGGGGATTGGTAAAGTATGACACCAACAGTCAACAATACTATAGTATCAGTAATGATTTCGATAATGATGCCTATTCCTTGAAAGAACTTGGCAAAATCGTAATTGATGATAACAACACTATTTGGCTTATCTCAGAAGGAGACCTTTATCGTGTGGACCAAGGAAAGAGCCAGCGGTTTGATGATTTTGAAGTGAAAAAGGTCCCTGTCCTTCTGAGCAATGAAGAGCATGCAGGCACACCGGTCGATTTTGAACTTGGGAAAGACGGGGTCATCTATTTGGCCATGTCCAATGGAAAAATCCTACAATCCAAGGTCGGCATATACACCCAAAACGCACATTTCCAGTTTGAGGAGCTGTACGACTATGGGAATGAGAAATTAGTCAAAGCCTTATATATTGACGACAAGAATTTGTGGATTGGGGGAGAAAATGGGCTTACCCAATTGGCCTTGGATAAGGAAGGAACAGTGGTAAGCACGTACTTGACGCAGTATAGGAAGCTAAAGATCAATTCAATTCTGAAAACAGAAGAGCATATTGTAGGGCTTTCCAATAAAGGCGTATTGATCTTGGCGCTTGATGAGAATGAAAATCCGGTTAATATCCTTTCGGAAGAGGAAGGGCTACAAGGTAATATTTTTATAGGAGGGGCTTTATACCAAGATGGCGATCAGACGTACGTGGGTGGCCATAGTGGTTTTAACATCCTGGATGTCAAAAGAATCGAAATGGACAATTCAGTGCCCAAAATAGCCTTAACCAATATCAGGAGTGCTGACAAGGAGTATTTTAGTTCCAGTGATTTTACCACAGAGCGGCCCTTTGTGGTTTCGTATGCTGATAATGCGATCACGCTTTCCTTTGCCGCTATAGACCTCAGAAACCCAGAGGGATTATACTATGCCTATAAACTGGAAGGGCTGGATAATGAGTGGGCCTATACTACTGCCAGTAACAGGACAGCTACCTACATCAACTTAGAGCCAGGAGAGTATGTATTTAAAGTGAAGGCTACCAATGCCCTCGGAAAATGGACAGGGGAGCAATCTGTATTACCTATTTTTGTCGAAACGGCCCCTTATTTGACTTGGTGGGCTTATTTATTTTATGTTGTTCTTGCTGCTGTAGTGCTCTATTGTTTTTTTATTCTCTATAAAAGACAGGCAAGGGCCAAGGAAGACTTGAGGATCCAGTCAGTGGAAAAATCAAAATCTGAAAAGCTCAACCAATTTAAGCTTCAGTTTTTTACCAATTTGAGTCATGAGTTGTTGACGCCGTTGTCTGTCCTGATGATCATCGCCCAAAAATGGCGGTTCACTGTTTCGAAAGATGCGGAGAAGGAGGTGAAGATATTAAATAGCAATGTGAATAAACTCCATGAGCATATCAAGCAAATGCTTCATTTCCGAAAGGCAGAGACTGGGAATATGACCCTAAACCTCCAAGAAATGTCCTTTGGTGACTTGGCAAGTGACCTGTTGGAAAATTATCAGGTAATGGCCAATGATAAAGAACTCTTGCTTAAAGTGGACATTCAAGGAGACTTGAACGGGAAATTCGATAGGGAAAAATTGGAAATGTGCACCAATAACCTCCTTTCCAATGCCATAAAGTACACCCCAAAAGGAGGCGAAGTGACTTTTTCGGCAACATCCCAAATGAAGGAAGAAAGAGAGTACCTCTTGGTGGTGGTCTCAGATACTGGCAGGGGAATACCGAAAGAAAACCTGGAGAATATTTTTAACCGTTTCTTTAGACTTCGCTCTGTAAACCAATTTGAGGATGGTTTGGGAATCGGACTTGCCCTCACCCAGCACCTGATTACGCTCCAAGGGGGAGAGATAGGTGTAGAAAGTACAGAAGGAAAAGGAGCCAGTTTCCGGTTTATGGTACCGGTAGATGGCGTAATGACAGGTGAAAACACGGCTATTGATAAAATCACCTTTACTGAAGAGGAAGAACTCCACTGGAAATCCTATACTGACCGTAAAAAAGCCAATCCCATTACGGATATAAAATATTCCGGCAAAACCATCCTAATAGTAGAAGATAACCCTGATTTTCTACTGTTAATGGAGACCTACCTGAGTTTATATTACAAAGTCTTGACAGCCGAAAACGGCAAGAAAGCTTTTGAACTGGCGAGCAGTAATGAAATAGACCTGATAGTTTCGGACCTGATGGTGCCGGATATGGATGGTTTTGAGCTGTGTTCCAAAATTAAATCTGATGTCAATACCAGCCATATTCCATTTATCATTGTTACGGCCAGGACAGAGGACCGTGATCGGCTCATAGGTTATGAAGTAGGCGCAGATTCATACCTTACCAAGCCCATAAATTTTGAGGTATTGATCTATCGCATGGAATCCCTACTAAAGACCAGGGAAAAAATGCATGCGGATTTTAATACGGGAGCGATTTTGGAGCCCAAAAAGCTCACCAATTCCTCTATAGATGAAACCTTTATAGTAAAGGCCAAAGAAGTGGTGGAAGAGAACATGTCAGAACCTGATTTTACGGTTAAGGTGCTGTGTGATGAGTTAGGTATGAGCAATTCCATGTTTTATAGAAAAATAAAAGGAATTTTGGACTTGACGCCAAATGAGTTTATAAAAAATATTCGCTTAAGAAGAGCTGCTCAGCTACTTGAAGGTAGGGAAATGAACATCTCCGATATAGCCTATATGACAGGTTTCAATGACCTGAGCTATTTTGGTGTATGTTTTAAAAAACAATACGGGAAATCCCCGAGCAATTATCAAAAGGAATATTCGGAAGCCTCGACTGCTGGCTGATTGGGAAAGGACTCCTAGGCGTTGGTGTGGTCCATAATGATAATGGCTCCTGTCGGATAAACTGTTTTGAGTAATTGTCTAGTGAGCCAAAAACTATAAAAGGCGCCTTTTTTTACTTTTAAATGATATTTCATATTATTTGAATGGATAGTAAGAATGCTTGGTGTACTTGTAGATTATCTTTGGTTGATTAATATTAACAGTGAACCAAGCATGAAGAATACAAGGAAAACAAAGTCTTCCGATGTTGTAATGGTACTGTCAGCCATAATGGCCCTGACAGCATGTGGACCGACAACAAGTACCGAAGCCCAAGACAGTACAAAGCCCAATATAATTTATATTTTGGCCGATGATATGGGCTATGCGGATATGGGAGCTTATGGACAGGAAAAAATAGAAACACCTAACCTGGATGCGCTAGCCGAGTCCGGAATGATGTTTATGAACCACTATACGGGAAGTACAGTATGTGCTCCTTCCCGCTCAGCACTGATGACAGGACTACATACCGGACACACTCCCATTCGTGGCAATAAGGAATACCAGCCAGAAGGGCAAGAGGCGTTGCCTGATTCTGTTTTGACGATAGGCAAGATGATGAAAAAAGCAGGGTATGTTACTGGTGCTTTTGGAAAATGGGGCTTGGGCTTCGTCGGAACTGAGGGAGACCCCAATAACCAAGGTCTGGATTATTTCTTTGGCTACAACTGCCAGCGTCAAGCCCACCGTTACTACCCCGAGTACCTTTGGGAAAATGACCAAAAGGTATTCCTTGAAGGGAATGATTGGGTCGATAAAAACACTTATGCACAGGATGTGATCCATGATAAAACATTGGCATTTATTGACAAAAACGGAGACAAGCCATTTTTTATGTACGTACCACTAGTGGCGCCCCATGCCGAGCTAGCAGCCCCTGATACCGCGGTGGTCAATAAATACCGAAGGAGATTTGGAGCAGAAAAACCTTACGAAGGAAAGCCAGGTGCCGACTATGGAGAAGATATTGTCGTAGGTATGTACCAGTCACAGGAATATCCCCGCGCCACCTATGCGGCAATGGTCGAAAGAATCGATAAGTATGTCGGAGAAATAGTAGCAAAACTAGAGGAGAAGGGACTTACAGAAAATACCGTCATCATGTTTGCCAGTGATAATGGCCCCCATCAAGAAGGAGGAAACGACCCTGACTTTTTTGATAGCAATAATGGCTATCGTGGCTATAAGAGAGACCTCTATGAAGGTGGTATAAGAACGGCTTTTGTAGTGAAGTGGCCTGGTAAGATCCAAAAGGGCAGCAAGACAGACCATGTTTCTGCATTTTGGGACATTCTTCCGACTGTGGCGGACATGGTGGATTATGAAGAATTGCCAAAAGTCGATGGCGTTTCCTTTTTGCCGACATTGTTAGGTGATGGCAACCAGCCAAAACACGACCATTTATATTGGGAGTTTGTAGAGCAAGGGGGCAAGCAGGCCGTGAGAGATGGTGATTGGAAGGCCGTGAGGTTGAAAGTCAGGAACCAACCTGATGCTCCAATAGAACTCTATGACCTTAAAAACGATCCAGGGGAAACCAACAATGTGGCAGATAAACACCCTGAGTTGGTTAAGAAGATGGCTGGTCTAATGGAAAGTAGCCATAAGAAGAACCCCGTATTTCCGCTGTACAAACATGAAGGGAAAGAAGACCAAAATCTTTTTATTGTAGACTAATTCCCACTATCAATGAAGTTAACATATGTTTTGTGTTTCCTGATGGGTATCACTATTCAGGAAACGTATGGGCAAGCATCAGCCCCCGCATGGGAAAACCAAGAGATTGTTGGGATCAACAAAGTAGCTCCACATGCCTCTTATGTTCCTTATACAGACAGGTCAAGTGCTATGGCACCTGCTTTTGACAAGTCCAGTTTGGTAAAATCACTGAATGGCACTTGGAAGTTTAGATGGGCGTCCAGTCCATCCAAAAGCCCCCAAGCATTTTATCGGTCTGATTATGATATAGCGGCTTGGGAAGAGATCAAGGTTCCGGGTAATATTGAAATGCAGGGATTTGATTTCCCTATTTACCTCAACCATCCTTATGAATTCACTAAAAACCCCAATCCACCCCATGTCCCTGATGACTGGAATCCGGTGGGATCATACAAAAGGAAGTTTGAAATCCCGGAAGAATGGAATGGAAAAAGGGTTGTGCTTCACTTTGGAGCAGTAAAATCCGCCTTTTACCTGTGGGTAAATGGGGAGGAAGTTGGTTATTCACAAGGCTCAAAAACTCCTGCAGAATGGGATATTACCAATTATCTGAAGGAAGGGGAAAATGACCTTGCTGTAAAGGTATTTAGGTTTTCGGATGGATCGTATCTCGAAGGACAGGATTTTTGGAGGTTAAGCGGCATCGAACGAGATGTGTACCTTTATACCACTCCGGTGGATTATATGGCTGACTTTTCAGTGTTAGCGGGTTTAGATGAAGGTTATGAACATGGGGAGCTTGAAGTGTCCATACTTACCGAAAATACTTCAGGAGCCGGAAAAGGAGCATATAGGGTGACGCTATTGGATGCAGAACAGCGCGAGATAGACTCATCAAGCCTCCTTGATTACGATTTTGAGGAAGCGGGTAATGAGCCCCTTAGCTATAAAGCCACCATTGACCAAGTCCATAAGTGGTCAGCTGAAATACCCTATTTGTACAGTTTGATAATTGAACAGCTGGATGCTGACGGGAAGGTAGTGCAAGTAGTCAAGCAAGATGTCGGATTTCGTGAAGTAGAGATTAAAGGCGCTCAACTGTTGGTAAACGGGAAACCGGTATTGGTAAAAGGGGTAAACCGCCATGAGCATGACCCCAAAACGGGCCATTATATCAGCAGAGAGAGAATGGAGGAAGATGTGAAGTTGATGAAGAAGTTGAATATCAATGCGGTACGTACGGCACACTACCCCAATGACGACTATTGGTATGAGCTATGTGACCGGTATGGCCTATATGTGGTGGATGAAGCCAATATCGAGTCCCATGCGATGGGAGCTGCCAAGCAGCGGGAATACGATCATGCCAATCATATTTCAAATGATCCTTCTTGGGAACGCGCGCACATGGACCGTGTCGAACGCATGTATCATAGGGATAAAAACCACCCCTCGGTGATCATTTGGTCTTTGGGAAATGAAGCGGGTGACGGTGTGAATTTTGTAAAAGCTTATGAATGGCTAAAGGGCCAAGATGCACGACCAGTGCAGTTTGAACAAGCCAATTTAAAACCACATACAGATATCTATGCTCCTATGTATATATCGATGGAGGAAATGGAAAATTACGCCATACTTCCCAATATCTACCGTCCTCTTATCCAATGTGAGTATGCCCACGCCATGGGCAATAGCTTAGGGGATTTCCAGGATTATTGGGACCTGATCGAATCATATGATGCGCTTCAAGGAGGATTTATTTGGGATTGGGTGGACCAAGCGTTCTATAAAGAAACAACAGAAGGAAGCACTTACTTTGCTTATGGAGGGGACTTTGGCCCTGATACTTTGCGAAATGACAATAACTTCTGCATCAATGGCCTAGTGGGAGCAGACCGCCAGTTAAACCCCCATGCCTTCGAGGTGAAGAAAGTGTATCAGAATTTTAAAGTAGAACCTCTAAACCTTGACCAAGGGCAGTTTTTGGTGACCAATGAGAATACCTTTAAAAACTACGACGATCGGGAGCTTCGTTGGGTACTTATGGCGAATGGCCAGCCTATCGAAGAAGGGGTCTTGCCGATTGATATAGAAGCCATGGAACGTAAGGTAGTCGAGATCCCGATTTCGAATAAAAGGGAAGAGGGCAAAGAGTATGCGATAAACCTATACCTTATCAGCAAGGTGTCGTCTGCTTGGATCCAAAAAGGTGATACCGTTGGGGAGGAGCAATTCCTGTTTCCCGTAACCCATCCCCATAATCCGGTGATGGAAGATACTGATTTTGGCAACTTTAACGCAGAAGTGTCAAGTTCACATATCGAGTTTTCCGGTGATGGTTTTCACATCATCTTTGATCGTGGGGCGGGAGAATTAAGCAGTATCCAGGTGGAGGGTAAAGAGCTCCTGATCCAAGGGCTTCAGCCTGATTTCTGGAGAGCTCCAGTGGACAATGACTTTGGTAACGGTATGGTAAAAAGAGAAGGAGCTTGGAAAGATGCCGGACAACAAAAGAAGGTCGAAAAGGTAGCCTTGGAAAAAATCAATGAGGGTACTTATAAAATAAGGGTCTATAGTATTATCCCAGAACTTGAATCCAAGTTCAATACCAGTTATACAATCAACTGGAAAGGTGAAATACAAGTAGAAAATGCCTTTTTGGTAGCACCGCATATTAAGGTTCCCGAACTACCGCGCCTTGGAATGCAGTTGAAGTTGACAAGTGATTTGGATGCCGTTGATTGGTATGGCCGGGGACCACATGAAAATTATCTTGACCGTAAGACTTCTGCCTTGGTGGGTGCTTATCATTCTAGTGTCGAGGGGCTATTTCATCCCTATGTGAGACCCCAGGAAAACGGATACCGCACAGATACCAGAGTAGTGAGATTTGCCGACAAAGAGGGGACTGGATTAGTGGTAGTGGGACACCCCCAGCTTTCGTGGGGCGCCAGTTACTATGATGAGGATTCCTTCAGTCAAAAGAAAAAAATGGATGTAAGGCATACGGTGGATATGAAAAAGCAAGATCATATCAAGGTAAACCTGGACTATAGACAGATGGGTGTAGGAGGTGATAATAGCTGGGGAGACAGGCCCCATACTCAATACAGGATTTTGCCACATGACCATTATTATGCATTTACCATAAAACTGCAAAAGGGCAAAGAACCATTTGCAGATGTATTGGAATCAATAGATATGGGGTATATTGCCAGTCCAATAGACAAGGAAATATCCAATTATTATCATAATGAGTAAGATTATAGGGAGTATTCTTATTGCTCTGGCCCTTTCAGCAAATGTGTTTAGTCAGTCCATGGAGCTGGTTGGTCCCTCGGAAAAGCCCAATGTGATTTTGATCAATGTAGATGATCTTGGCTGGAAGGACCTTGGCTTTATGGGGGCTGAGTTTTATGAAACGCCTAATTTGGATCATCTTGCAGCACATGGAGTGGTGTTTAGAGAAGCCTATGCAGGAGCAGCCAATTGTGCGCCAAGCAGAGCAAATATGCTTACAGGTAAGTATGGTATGAGCCATGGCGTATATACTGTGCACCCACCAGATAGGGGCGATCCCAAAACCCGGGTGCTCATTCCTTCCCATAATGAAAAGTTTATCCCCAGCGGAATGAAGACCCTGGGGAATCTCTTTAAGGAAAACGGCTATGCTACCGGTACGTTTGGGAAATGGCATGTTTCTGTAAATCCCCTAGAATATGGTTTTGACCATAATGTAGCGGGCGGCCCACAGGGCAATCCTGGTAGAGGAGGATACTTTAGCCCCTATAAGGTGGATCATATAACACCCCAAAAGAAAGGAGAATACCTTACCGATAGGCTGACCTTGGAAGCCATGGATTTCGTGGAGTCCCATCGGGATACACCGTTTTTTCTATACCTCCCTTTTTATACTGTGCATAGCCCATTGATGGCCAAAGAAGAAGATCTCAAACGCTTCTCATCAAAACAGGGAAAGCCAGGAAGGAACAACACCACCTATGCGGCCATGATCTATAACATGGACAAGAATGTAGGACGACTGCTTGAAAAGGTGGATGAGTTAGGGATTTCTGAAAATACCATTATCATATTCACTTCAGATAATGGAGGGATACGGGCGACCAGCCGTCAAGATCCTCTTCGCGCCGGAAAAGGAAGTTATTATGAAGGAGGGATCAGGGTTCCCATGGTCGTAAGCTGGTCGGGTACCTTGCAGGCCGCCGTAAGCAATGAGCCCGTAAGCCAAATGGATTTGTTTCCTACACTAGCCACGATCATCGGTGACGAGAAAGAGGACTGGGACCTAGAAGGCAGTGATATTACTGCCGCGTTGAAAGGGCAAAAAATGGCCGACAGGGATTTTTTCTGGCATTTTCCTATTTACCTGCAAGCTTATAAGCCATTAGAGGACCAAGCTAGGGATCCGCTTTTTAGGACCAGACCAGGATCAGTGATTCGTTCAGGCGATTGGAAGCTACATCAATATTTTGAAGATGGAGGATTGGAACTCTATCACCTTGGGGAGGACGTAGGAGAGAAGCACAATGTAGCCAGCGAACATCCGGATGTGGTAAAAGAACTTCTCGGAAAACTGGATCAATGGAGGAAACGGTACCATGCCCCTGTACCAACAGAGAAGAATCCATCGTATGATGCTGAATTTGAAAATGACCAAAAATTAATACTATTAGAATAATAATTAATACTGTTTCGAGACATAATGGGCTAGTTTGGTGATAAATAAATCATTTAACAATCAAACCCATTATTATGAAAAGGAACAATTCGATTAAAACCTTTTATTCATTTTGCTTGGGATGATGGCCTGTAAAAGCCAGGACATGGAATCCTTTGATGAACGATCAGCTGAGATTTCCCAGCTTCAAAGTTTGCAGAATCCTGTGATAACAGTAGACCCCGCCACCTTAAACCAAACGGTGGTATTTGCTGGTGATTCCAAATTATCCACTAAAGGTTGGGCTGATGGTAATACCTCTGTAATTGCCGATAAGCTTTTTAATGAGATGAAACTCGATATTCTGAGGGTTCCATTGTATGCCATGCGAGATGCGAGCGATCCATTTTATGATAAACTGGTGTCGACCATGGAAGCGGCAAAGAATGCTCACCCGAACGTCAAGTTTTTTGCCAGTGTGGCCAACGGTGACGGCGACCAGAACAACAATCTTCATCAGGGAGATAAGTTTCCAGTTTCGATGAAAGGATGCTGTCCTTACAATATCTACAGCCTAAACTTGACTGCCTATGCCCAAAAGTGGGATGAATACCTTCTGATGTTAGAAGACCATAACCTTACAGTTGATTGGGTAGGGCCATTTAATGAGGACAATGCATCCAGCACGGATTATGATAAGGTATTTAACCAAATGGATGAATTGGGCAGTAAAACAAGAGTGGGGATGGAAACTTGGGGACTACAAGGTGGCATCGATAAGGTGACAAACCTGCAAGGAAGCATGGACATCGTCGGCTGTCATTTCTATGATGATGGTACACTAACTGACTGGGACGGTAAATGGGCCGAATTGGTCAATAAAACCAGCAAACCTGTTTGGTTTTCTGAGGCTACACGATACAAAACAAATGACAATATTAATAATTTAGTAGCAGGTATGGCCCATGTCTTTCCTTCGATGAGATCAGGCGTCGAGTCGGTTGCTTTTTACCAGGCCGTTCCGCGTTTTGTGAATTATGATGGTACCATTCAGCCCAAGAAATATACAGGGTTTAAAAATCTGGTGAATAATGCACGGAGCAAGCATGTCGTTCCATCTACTTCATCCAGTAGTGACATGAGTGTCTTGGCTTTTGCCAAGGATAAGAGCCTAAGCCTTCATATTGTGAACGAATCCACCTCCGATCAGACCACCCAGATCAGCTTGCAAAGTACCTATTCAGTTGCTGGAACCGTCACAAGGACGATATGGACCGCTAATGATACCGAAGTGAGCAATAGCTATACATTGAATGGGAATTCAAATTGGAACGTTACGGTCCCAGCAGGATCGTATGTGCACCTTGACATTCCCTTGGCTACTGATGCAGGGAATTAATCTTTTATGACATCCCATACGCCCTGTTTTAATGGAGACAGGGCATATGGGCTGTTTTATTCAGTTATACCCAATAAGGTCAAGGGAAGAAAATGGGACAAATGCTTAAGAATCTGTAAGTAAAATGTTATTTTTACGGATCAATACAAGGTAGGAACTTGAAGAAATTCAGAAACATATTCACTGTAGTAGCTTTAGTGGCCATTTATTCGATGGCCACCACAGTGGTTTGTTGTTTTCAAAACAAGATAGATCCTAGCAATCAATCTGAGCCAAAATCAGTTTATCAGGTTGATGATTTATTGGGGTATGTTAATCATGCTTATACAGCCAAATATGCCACAAGTATTCCCGTTCCTCCGCCATTTGACCCTTCACTTTTTGATGTAAAAGGAGATTCGGAAGTAGAAAGTATTCATGCTTTTCAATTTAAACGCTTATACCAGAGACAATTATCAAATTCGCTCAAAATCCTAATTGAGCAAAATAAAGCAAATCTTCTTTACCAGTTTTATTTTTTCTTTTAACACTTTCCATGTAATCGGGCAGTAATTGAGTTTATAACGGATTCGTTATAACTGACTGTCTTTTAGTTTATTATTTATATTAATCCTAAAATAAATCAAACACATGGAATTTGACACCACTGTCATAGGACTGGTAGGAATAGTCCTATGCATATTACCCTTTGCTGTTTTGCATTGGAACAGAAATAAAAACAAGAAACAACTTCAAAATGGATTATATGCCATTGCTTCTTCCGTCCATAGTGATGTAGGCGTAAAGGATATAGGCTTTAATTTTGCCATCGGCGTATCGGCGGACAAGCGACACCTTCTCTATTATAAACAGACAAAAAAGAATACAGAGGAGGCAAGTATCACCTTTGCTGAAGTGGACGATTGTCATTTGGATACCATTAAGCGCGGGTTCAGTACCAAATATGGACATCAATCGGTCATTGAAAAGTTGGAATTAACTGTCCTTTTGAAAGACAAATCAAAAAAACGATTTGAATTTTATAATGAAAATGAAAAACCACAATTGGGTGATGAATTGAATTTGATCAAAAAATGGGAATCTTTGGTTCATCAATGTATCCATGCACCCCTACTTAAGTGATTTTAATGATTAACTATTAGCATTGTTTTACGAAGGAAAGGTCCAGAAATATAGTCGTTCCCTCGCCAAAACCTATGTTCAATTTTATTTCTCACAGAATGCGCAGAACCCTCAGAATGAAATAAGGTCTTTCTGAGAATTCTGTGTATTCTGTGAGGACTTAATGTCCCTTACCAAGCTTCTCATGAAGTCACGCAATAGGTGGTATTGAGTTAAAAACTCAATGCTAGTGGTTCCGCAGCATAGCTGTCGGAACAACGGTAGGAGAATCCCTGCTCCCTGAGCGTAGCCAAAGGAAATGGGCTTAGCTGTTTGAGATTACACCCCCCACCGCTCCCTGAGCGTAGCCGAAGGGAACGGTGATGGATTGATAATCGATTTTTTGAATACACGCTCTTTTGCCAGTAGATTTTTATTTCTCACGGAATGCGCAGAACCCTCAGAATGAAATAAGGTCTTTCTGAGATTTCCGTGTATTCTGTGAGCAACCTATTTACTATTACAGTGATTACTTGCAGCATTCCTTCGAAATACGGTGCTGCTTACCCCGTTTTTTTAGCTTGATATATTTTACCTCCTTAAAAAATATTTCGTTCGGTTTTAACCCGATAGGGGTTGGCGTAAGGGGGGATGTTAGAAGTTATTAAAATTTAATTTATTCTTTTAAGGGTTTTTTAAAATTTAATAGTATACCATATATAAAGTGTCGAGTAGCCTAAGGCACTAAAATCAGTGGGAGTTAAGCTTAATGCGTGAAGCGACTATCTCTAAAACAGCAATTGTATGCCAATCCAATGGAACCAAGCCTAAAAGGAATAAGAAATAACGTTTAACCCGGAATATGCATTAGCCTATCTGTTGCGACCTGAAACTGCTTCAAAATCAGTCGTTTCACTTTAGTTTTCGGCATAACCGTAGCGGTGCTACGCTAATGCCTCCAAACTAACTGATTTTCTTGCAATTTCAGCTCTCACTACGATTCCTAATGCATAATCCGGGTTTAACATCAATATAGTTTTCATCAATAAAACAGTAAACCCTATGCAGAAAGATGTACAGATAAGAGCAGCCTAACAAGTTTCAGAAAATAAAAGCCGGAAAATGCGCCAACATCTTCCGGCTATGCGAATGATCGTGAAATTAGTTACAGTGCACAATCAAACACTCAAAAGTATGAAAAATAGCCCAAATGAACAGAGGCTTAAGAAACCTTTGTTCATAATCAGCCTCAAATACAAGCTTGTTTTACTGCTCATGGCAGTCACCGTTTTCCGCTTGTATGCCAAAGACAATTACGCCCAAAAGATCCAGATCACCTTAGAGGTTAGCAATACCTCCGTAGGGCGTATCATTGACAGAATTGAATCTACGACAGATTTTCATTTTGTGTATAAGACCAAAGATGTAGATCTGGACCGAAAACTTTCTCTCCACGTTCAGGATGAAAATATCCAAACGGTTTTGGAGCGAATGTTTAAATCGAGTCTTACCGCTTATAAGGTAAAAGGAACCCATATTATTTTAAAGAAAAGGCTTGCGAAGCCTCAATTGCCAGAAGTAAAGGGGGCATCATAGTCCGTGATACAGTGAAGGTGCAAGGTCAGGTAGTCGATCAGAATGGCGATCCGTTGCCGCTGACCAATATTTTGGAAAAAGGAACAACGAACGGTACCCAAGCAGACTTTGACGGTAATTTTTCACTTTCAGTGACGGATGAAAATGCTGTTTTGGTATTTTCATTTATCGGGTATACTTCCCAAGAGGTCAATGTAAATGGTCAAACATCACTTTCTGTCCAACTCGAAGAAAGTGAAAGAGGCCTGGATGAAGTGGTCGTAGTCGGATATGGGGAACAGAAAAAAGAACACTTGACTTCATCGGTGGCCACAGTAGATGAAGAAGACCTTGAAAACAGACCAGTTCGCTCAGTGGCAGAGATGCTCACCGCCTCTGTTCCCAATCTAAATATTGGGGTAAGTGGTAATGCCCCGGATGATAATCCGAGTTTGAATATCAGAGGTTTTACAGGATTCAATTTTACAGGAAATGCCAATTCAGGACCTCAGGCAGCAGAGCCATTGGTGTTGGTGGATGGAGTGGCGCAGGACATTAGGTATGTAAACCCTTATGATGTGGCTAATATTTCTGTTTTGAAGGATGCTTCTGCGGCAGCCATTTACGGTAACAGAGGGGCCAATGGAGTGATTCTCATTACGACTAAATCCGGTAAAAAAGGAGAACGTTTATCCGTTAATTTCAGTGCGGATTTTCAATTGAGCAAACCCACGGGCATTCCTGACCAATACGATTCCTATCAGCGTGCACTGATTTCACAAGAGTTTCTCACCAATTCCAATGGCGTATTGATGTCTGACACACAGCTTGAGCTGATCCGACAATATGTAGAAGGAGAAATCGACTATAAAAATGAAATAGGTCCCAATGGCAAGTACATAAAAGTGAGTGGTTATCATGCCAATGAAGATATCGGTGCTGCTGCATTTAGGGACAATATCCTTAATCAACGGTATAATCTAAGCGTAGGCGGAGGTACCGAAAAGTCATCCTTTTATTTTAGTTTTGGCAATGACAAACGAGACGGGATCTATAATTCCGAGGTGGATTATGTGATCCGTAATACAGCCAGTATCAAGGCCAGTACGGATATCACCGACTGGCTGACCATTGGGGTAAACTCCCGGTACACCAAGGAAAAAACCGTAAGGCCCCAGATATGGAATACCGGCGGGGATGGTGTAAACAATCAAAATGATGGGAGCATTTTTGAAAATATCTTTGATGCAAATCACTTTCCAATCAAAGAAGACAACGGTTCATACAATGAATTCAGCTTGATCCCCAGTATTAAAGGACTGGCAGGTACCTATGATAATGACATCAATGAAGTCTTTAATAAGGCCAACGTGGAAATAAGGCCATTGGAAGGACTTAAGATCACGGCAGATTATGGCCTAAGGTTTAACCAACGTTCTGCTGATCGCACCCAATTTGCCTTTATGGGCCTTGATGCAGACGGCACCCCAGTAGATTCACGGAGAAATCCCGATCAGGACGCTGTAACAAAGTCAACCCAAAACACTACTTATAGTGTGATGAACCTAAGCGCTTCGTATACCCGTAAATTTGGTGACCACGAATTTTTATTACTTGCAGGGTACAATGAAGAGGAGCAGCGCTATGAAGAGTTGTATGGTTTTAGGTCTGATTTTTATACTACGAGCGTCCCCTCACTTAGCGGTGCCTTTGGTGATAATATAGTAGTGGATGATGAAATCCGCACTTGGGCCAATGTAGGTGTCTTTTCCAGGCTTAATTATAATTATAAGGGAAAGTACCTTTTAGAAATGAATTCACGCTATGATGCTTCTTCTAGGTTTGCGCCTGAAGATCGATGGGCATTTTTCCCGGCCGTTTCAGCAGGGTATAATATCCATGAGGAAAAATTCTGGCCACTGCAGGGAATAGTGGACAGGCTGAAAATAACAGGTAACTGGGGAGAGCAAGGTGATCCTGCTAGATCTGGTTTGTATCCATATATATCCACTATCGGCACGAATTCCCAAATAGGGACATTGATAGGTGGTACCAGGCCTCCTTCAGCGAGTCAGCCAAGCTTGATCCCTCAAAACCTAACTTGGGTACGTGTAAGAAATATAGGGTTTGGCGGAGAGATTGCCTTCTTTGGAAATCGTCTCCAAGCTGAATACCAGTGGTACCAAAGGACTTCATACGACCAAGTAGGGCCTGCCACCACTTTGCCAGAGGTGTTGGGAATTGAGCCTCCAAGGACAAACAACACCGTGTCAGAAACCAGGGGATGGGAAGTCATGGTCCGGTGGAATGATGACCTGTTTAATGTAGGAGGTAGTCCGTTGCAGTACAGTGTGCGGTTAGGCTTGTCTGATTATATTGGGTACGTGGTGGATTATGAAAACCCCAATGAAGCGGGACAAAGAGGGGTCTGGACGACCGGGCAACGATTTGGCGAGGTGTATGGAGTAGATGTAATCGGTATAGCACAAAATACCGAAGATGTATTGACGAACCCACATTGGGTAAAACACCCTCGAGCAAACTCCGAATGGTTCATACCGGGAGACATCTTATATGCAGATACCAATGGGGATGGAGTCATCGATGAAGGCAATGGAGGTTTTTGGTATGCCCAAGGAGACCGGAGGTTGCTCGGGTACAATTACCCCCGATATAGGTACAATATTTCCCTACAAGCCAGCTGGAAAGGCTTTAGTCTATCAGCATTATTTGATGGTGTAGGAAAACAGACGGTTCACTCTACCAGTAGGTCTTTGGTAGGGGCATTTAGATGGGTAGACCCTTATCTGTATGATGATCAGGGATACTGGAGGACAGATAATACAGATGCATTCCTTCCAAGGTATTATTGGACGATCAATAATCAGGTGCCCCATGTGGCCATGCCCAATAGCCGCTATGCCTTTAACCTTGCCCATCTCCGTATCAGGAACATTAATTTAAGCTACCAGCTACCGATGTCTTTGGCAGGGAAAGTAGGTTTAAATAATGTGACGTTTAACGCCAGTGTCGAAAATGTCGGGTTTGTATACCGAAAGCAATGGAACAAAAATGTCGACCCGCTCCAGATCGAGAATAACGGACAAATGTATCCTCCACTGAGGACATTTTCATTTGGCGTTAGGGTAGGAATCTGATCAGTGTAGTACCAAAAAATCAAGAAAATGAAAAGATATAGAATAATCATATTAGGACTATTGTGGGTCGCTCTAGGTTGCGCAGATTTAGACCTGGCCCCAGAAGATGTTCCGAGTGACGCGACCTTTTTTAGTCAGGCTACTGATTATAAAAATTATATGAACGGGCTGTATGTTTCCCTCAGCCCAGGGCAGGACTCTTGGCGGTCAGGAGAAGCTACATCTGATAATTTTGTAGCAGGAAGCGAGCGAAATAACACCATCTACCAGTGGAACAACACGGGTGTTGCGAGTAATACTTCTAACGCTTGGAATAATAATTATACCAATATCAGGAATGCCAATTACTTGCTGGACAATAAAGGTAAGGTGGGCACTAGGGGAGCAGAGGTAAATCAGTATATCGGAGAAGCTTTTTATGCCCGGGCTTGGTATTATTTTAATTTACTTCAGGCATTTGGAGGGGTTCCATATATTGACCGTTCGCTGGATACCGAGGATCCGGACTTGTACAAGACCCGTGAGAGCCGTGATTTTATTGCCGAAAGAATCATTCAGGATTTGGATTCGGCCATTACGTTGATGCAGTGGCAAGGCGTCGGTGCAGCCACGACGGGTAGGCTTAACAAAGAAACTGCCTTGGCCTTCAAAACCCGCGTTGGTTTATTTGAAGGAAGTTGGGAATACTATCATGGGCAAAAGGCGACCCCTTTTGCTGTCGATGGAAGTGATGGGACGGTTTTTCTTCAAGCTGCTGTAGAAGCGGGAGACATGTTGATTGAAAGGGGCGTTTCGCTTTTTCAAGGACGTCCCGGATTTATATATAGTGACCTATTTGCCCAAAATGATTATAGTGGAGTAGCTGGAGTGTATTTCTGGAGGGGATATGACGTAGATCTTGGTGTCGCCTCTACCAGTGCGCATACAATGAACTGGCAATCAGGAAGTCCTACTAAAAGCTGGATGGACAATGTTCTTCTAAGTGATGGCCGTCCGGAGGAATTATCTACCGTTACCTATGACTATACCAACCAGACTAGTTTACTCCATGCCAAAGATCCACGTGTACAGGAAATTATATATGGGCCGGAACGGGGTGGATACCAAGATTACTTTGAGTCGAGGGGGCTTCCATTTGGAGATGCTACACGAAACAATATCTATTTGCTGCTGAGCGGTAACTTTGTCTATAATTTGGGGGGCTATGCCACGTATAAATATGCTGCTTTGTCGGCAGTTTCGAGGGACCTAAATAACATTGATAATATTATTTTCAGGGCTGGAGAAGCACTTCTGAATTATGCTGAGGCGAAGGCTATTTTGGGTACCATTACCCAAGCTGATATTGATAAAACGGTCAACGTACTCCGGGACCGTATAGGTATGGCCCATATGAGTATGGGAGATGTGAACAGCTGGTCGATCACCTATTCGGAGGATGAGGGCTATGCCCCTGCTGCCTCCAATATACTGAATGAAATCCGCCGAGAGCGTAGGGTGGAGCTGTTCTTAGAAGGATTTAGAAACGATGACCTGAAAAGGTGGGCCATTTACGAAGATGTCATCAATGGTTATAAGCCGAGAGGTGCTTACTTCCAAGAGCTACAGGAGTATTGGGATGATGAAGCTACACTCCTTAATTCAGGATTCAATGAAGGAGAGCTTTCGGAAGTGAAGCTGGTCATCGGGGTGAATTCGGATACCCTTGGTGAGTACATCAATCCACTCTGGAGAGATGCTGATTTTGCCACCGAAACAGCACGTGGTTATTATATTGACCCCAACAGGGACTATTTGCAGTCGATTCCCAATAACGAGATTGAGTTTTATATGGAGTCCGCAGGGGTTGCTTTAGAGCAAAACCCAGGTTGGTTGTGAGTTAGTGAAGTCATCTGTTTAATTAAACTATAGCATTATGAAAAATCTTAATATCATATCACTTTCTATATACGTTCTTTTGCTTGCAAGCGCTTCTTGTGTGCCACGAGTGGACATGGACCTAAGCCAATATGGGGATACGGCATTTTTGCTGGATGCCCGGTTATTCCGTTTGGAAGAAGCAGACCGGCAAGTGTGGGAAGAAGACGGAGTGGTGACAGGAGCGCGCAGGGTGTTTATTTCTGAAGGAGCGGCTGTAATCGACAATGATAACTTTACTGCCACTATTACCATTTCGGAAGAAAATGCCGATTACTTGTCATTGTTGGGTATCACTTTTACCCATAGAGCTATGAAAATAGAACCAGTAGGAGACGCACCAAGAGCAGGTATTCCGGCTGATTTTTCGGATAGGTCATTTGTATATACTGTACATTCGGCCGATGGGACCACCCATGATTGGACCGTATTTGTGGAAGTAGAGGGAGAAGGCGCCGGCAATTGACAGGAGCAAGTTGACTTGTACTGAGGCAGCCTGTTGATAGATGTATCCGACTTGGATTATTTATTAGGAGTCATTCTAGGCTGCACCGGGGAATGGAAAAAAGAACTGAAAGTACAAGTATATCGATGGTTTGAAGGTGTGAGTGTTCGCCGCGTCGGACGCTCACACCGATAACTAAAGGCTAATGCATATTCCGGGTTAAATCCTGGGATTTGCCATAGCTAGAGGTAGGTCAAGTGGAGTGAAAAAGGTGTCAAATATGGAGTTCAGTATTAATAGTGTCACGTATTTTTCGGAAAGCTATACGCATCTGGGACTCTACTGTTTTTACGGATATCCCGAGTGTCGTGGCGATATCTTTATACTTGACTCCCTGTACTTTATTCATTTGGAAAATCGTTTTACATTTTGAAGGAAGAGAATCAATTACGGTTCGTAATAATTGTAAGCGTTCTTCTTCTACTTTTGAATTTTCCGGTGCTTGATCATCGAGGGATTGCTGCCATAACTCAAATAGCAATTTATTGCGTCTGCTTTCTTTTTTGACGGTATCGATGTAATGGTAATATGCGATTGTAAAAAGATAGTTTTTGGGACTACAATCTTCATCTAGCCTGTGCTTTTCCTCCCATAATTTTATGAATGCCTGTTGGGCAATGTCTTCGGCCTGCATTTTATCGTGATTATAAGTCATCAAGAATGCTACCAAGTGTTTGTAATACTTGTTGAATAGATGTTGAAATGCCGTGGTGTTCCCATTTTTCAACGCTTTAACTGCTGTAACATCATTCATGCTATATTGGTTAATTTTGGGTATTTAATAACATGTAATATCGTAAAAAAATAAAATCAATTTAATTTTTTTAGGGGTTTTTTAAAATTTAACAGTATAGATCATATAAACTAGGTAATAGTTGCCTGGCTTAAACCTGCATTATGCATTAAGAATCGCAATAGATAGGCTAATGCATAATGGGGGTTAAATAAAGAAGAAAGCCAAACCAATGCCAATGGAAGAGAAAATCACTAAACTGATAATAGGAACCATATCTGATACAGAGCTTAGGGAGTTGCAGGAATGGATGCAGGATCCGGATAACAGGGCAATGGTGCAGGAAAGGTTAGCGGAGGCCCAGGATGTGAATTTGGCTTTTTTGGACGATGATGTAGATCAGGCCTTCCGTGATACAATGAAACAAATCCGTCAAACGGAGCAACCCGGCAAGAGGAAGGGGCTACATTGGTTCAAATACGGTGTTGCAGCAGTGTTGATCGTTGGGCTGTCCTTTTTGCTGCAGCAATTTTATTTTGAAAATGACCATCCGATACCGCTTCCAGAAGGAGCCATTACATTGGATTTGGGGGACGGAAGGATTCAGGTACTTCAGCCTGGCGAATCCAAAGTGGTCAAGGATAATCAGGATGAGATGATTGTAAGGTTGGAAGAAGAAGGACTGGATTATTCTGGAGCTTATTCGGGTGAAGAACTCGTCTATAACACCTTGAATGTGCCCAACGGTAAAACGATCCAGGTCATCTTATCCGATGGTTCCAAAGTGAATTTGAATGCGGGGAGTTCATTACGTTATCCGGTAAATTTTTCTGCCAGTGAATCAAGGGAAGTGTTCCTGACTGGAGAGGCCTATTTTTCGGTGGCCAAGAACAAGGAAAAAGCTTTTTTGGTCCACACCCAGGGGGTGGAAGTGAAAGTTTACGGTACGGCCTTCAACGTTTCTTCCTATAAAGAAAATGAAGACGTAGAAGTGGTCTTGATAGAAGGAGCCGTGGGCCTCCAAAAAGAAGGCGGCAAACAGGAGGATGAAGTCCGGCTGATACCTGGCCAGCGTGGTGCTTATAACTCCACGGACAAAAACATCCAAGTGGATGAGGTCAATACCGGTATATACACTGCATGGCTGAAGGGAGAGTTGATATTCCGGGACCAAACCTTCAACCAAATCCTCAAAAAGCTTGAGCGTAACTATAATATCGATATTCAAAACAATAATGAAGAATTGGGTAGAGAGAAGTTTAATGCCAGTTTTGGTAAGGTGGGCATTGAGGAAGTGCTCGAATATTTTAACGAAACCCATGCGATCAACTATTCCATTGATAACAATAAAGTGATCATCAATTAAAAAAACTCATGAGCTATGACGCCCAAATAAGAGCAGTATAACATGCAACGAAAGAAAAAGATCGGTAAATGCGCCAACATTTTCCGACGATAAGAGTGATTGTCAAATTAGTTACAGTGCCTAATCAACTATTAAAAAATGAACAATAGCCCCAATTCAACGAGGCCAAAGGATTCTTTGTTCCCTATTAACCTGAAATACATGCTTGTATTTCTACTTATGTCAGCGACGATTTTTCGCACCCATGCCAGTGATACTTATGCCCAAGAAGTACCGATTACGCTGGATGTAAATGACCTGTCCATAGCGCATATTATCGACAGGATCGAATCTACTACCGATTTTCATTTCGTGTACAAGACCAAGGACGTGGACTTGGGTCGTAGACTTTCTTTTAAAGTAAGCAATGAAAAGATCGAAACTATCTTGGAGCGGATGTTTACAGCAAGTACGACAGCTTACAAGGTCAAGGGTACCCACGTTATTTTAACGCGCAAGCCAACAAGTAATCTCCCTACTGGTGAAGAGAAACCCCTTAATCCCAGAGATACCCTTTTGGTAAAAGGACAGGTAATCGACCAAAATGGAGCGCCATTACCACTCACAAACATCCTGGAGAAAGGCACCTCAAATGGTACTCAAGCAGATTTTGACGGTAATTTTTCACTTTCGGTGACCAATAATAATGCCGTATTGGTGTTTTCCTTTATCGGGTACACGACCAAAGAAGTGAATGTAAACGGCCAAAGCTCGCTTTCTGTCCAACTGGAAGAAAGTGAGGCAGGACTGGATGAGGTAGTGGTAGTAGGATATGGTACGACCAAAAAGTCAGATATGACGGGTGCGGTATCCTCTATTAAAAGTACAGCTATTTCCGAAAGGCCTTTATCTAATTTTGGCCAGGTACTGCAAGGAAACGTGTCTGGGGTAGCGGTGAACTCATCCAGCGGAGCACCTGGAAGTGATGTTCAGGTAAGAATCAGAGGGCTGGGCAGCATTAATAGTAGTGTGGATCCATTGTATGTTGTGGATGGGTTGCCTTATACCGGCAATCTAAATTCAATCAATGCCTATGACATCGCTTCTATCGAAATATTAAAAGATGCCTCTTCTACAGCTATTTATGGATCCAGAGGAGCAAACGGCGTGGTACTTATTACTACCAAAAAAGGAGCGGGAAAAGGGTTTAATATTAGCTATAATGGCACTTATGGTGTTCAGGATCTTAGAAGAAAGATCGATTTATTGAATGCTACCCAATATGCGGAATTGGCCAATGAGGCCGAAACGACCATAGGAAACCCAGAAAGGTATTCGGCCTCGGACATAAGTTCTTTTCATAATGGGGGACAGGGCACCGATTGGCAGGACGAAATATACCGTTCTGCCATTATCCAGACCCACCAGCTTTCTGCGATGGGCGGAAACGAAAAATTGAGTTTTTATCTCTCTGGTAATTACCTAAACCAAGATGGGATTATCAAGACTTCTGCATTCGAAAAATACAGTATCAGGGCCAATTTGGACGCGAATATTACCGACAAATTATCTGTGGGGAATACACTGTCTGTTAGTCGTCAAAAAACCAGTGGTGTTAATGCCGGTGGAAGTACCCGAAGCAATTCCGGCAATTCGAATGTCGTCTGGGCTGCCTTAGTGGCCAATCCTACACTAGAGATCATGGATGATAATGGTGATTTTATCCCAAATGCTCCTGAACCAATATTTGACAATCCAGTAGCACTGCTAAATGGCGTGGTCAATGACGCTCAGGCCACCGAGATAATTGGAAGTTTATACCTGAACTATGATATCAAGGAGTGGCTTAGCTTTAAATCTACCTTTGGCTTTGGGCTGCAGAGTAGCTTAAATGGCTTATACACCAAAAAGTTCATCATAGGAAGTAATGACGGTTTTGCTTCTAGAAGCACTACCCAAAATACTAACTGGGTAAGCACCAATCAACTGAACTTCAACAAAACCCTTGGAACCGACCATAAGCTTCAAGGAAACTTGATATCTGAGGTTCAGCAGGTAACCAACGAAAGTTTTTCTGCCAGTTCGCAAGGGTATGTATTGGATAACCTGACCTATAATGACCTCAGCTCTGGGGCAAACGTACTTATCCCTAACAGTGGAGCTTCCAAATGGGCGCTTGCTTCATTTGCTTTGAGGGCCAATTACAGCCTGAAGGACAAATACCTAATGACCTTTACAGGAAGATACGATGGAGCCTCCAGACTGGCAGAGGGTAATAAGTGGCATTTGTTTCCTTCTGGAGCCATTTCTTGGAAAATCAGTGAAGAGCCTTTTATGGCTTCTATCGATGCGGTATCGAGTTTGAAATTAAGGGCTAGTTATGGACAGTCTGGAAACCAGAGTGTCAATGTATATTCTACCCTCAGCATATTAGGCCCTGATAGAGCGATCATCGGAGCCAATGAAGACATAAGGACAGGATTTGCCCCATTGAATTTGCCCAATCAAGATTTGACTTGGGAAATCTCCAAACAGACAGATATAGGAATTGACGGGATGTTTTTTAAAGGAAAAGTAGGCTTGGTACTGGACTACTTCAACCGTAAAACAGAGGGGCTGTTTTTTAACAGGGCGCTTCCTTCCATAGTCGGAACTACCAACCTAACGGCAACGACCAACATAGGAAGTGTGAGGAATTCCGGAATGGAAGTGGAGATAGATGTCAATGTCATAGATGGCAGGGATTTTCAGTGGAATGTGACGGGTAATTTTACCTACACCAAAAATGAAGTGTTGGCATTAGCTGAAAACGACACCATATATACAGGCTTTGGAGGTGAGTTTGGACAGACCAATGGGAGCCAGATACTGGCCGTAGGAGGGAATTTAGGAGTTTTTAGAGGTTGGTTATCTGATGGACTCTATGGCTCGGATGTCAGTTTGACGATAGATGGTGCCACACAGTCTCCTGGCGATCTTAAATATGTGGACATAAACGGCGATGGAAATATTAGCCCAGATGATAGGGTGGTCATAGGCAATGCTATCCCTACCCATTTTTGGGGACTTACCAATTCCTTCAGTTACAAAGGGCTAAATCTTACCGTGTTTTTGCAAGGAAGTCATGGCAACCAAATCGTAAACCTCAACAGAAATACATACCTCTTATCCTTGGACGGTAAATCCAATAATGAGCTATCCACAGTGGATCGGTGGACACCTACCAATACCGATACGGATATCCCAAGGGCTACTGGGGTGAGGACTCCAATGAGGTTTTCGGATAAGTGGCTTGAAGATGGATCTTATGTAAGGGTCAAGACGGTCACTTTAGGTTATCAATTCCCTGCAAGTATGCTCGAAAGGTTAAAAATCAGTTCGTTAGGGCTGTTTGTGACAGGGACCAATTTGATCACATTTACAGATTATTCTGGTTATGATCCAGATGTGGCCAGGTCCTCCTCTGTTACCCAACAGGGGTATGACCAAGGGATCTATCCACAATCTAAATCCTACGTAGTGGGACTTAACATAGGGTTTTAAAAAAATTATGACAACAAAGATGAAATATATAGAAAGAGTTTATTCGACTATTACCAAGGGACTGGTAATCATGAGTGGCGTTGCTTTATTTTCATGTTCCAGTTTCTTGGAAGAGACTCCCACAGCTATTTTGACGGATGCCAACTTCTACCAAACTACGACAGACGCTATTTCTGCAGTAGATGCTATCTATGCATCTGTTCAAAGTGGAAACAGTGGCTGGTATTTTGGGAATTTTTACATGACTACCGATGTAAATACCGATGATATGTTTACGGATCCAAATGTGGGAAATGCAACTTGGCAGGCTTGGAGCCAACTGAATATCAATTCGGAAATAGATCATATTGGAGCCGTTTGGAACCAGCATTATATTACCATAGGAAGGGCAAATGCCGTAATAGAACTGGTCGCTGAGGATATTGATATCAGGGATAGGTTAGTGGCCGAAGCCAAGTTTTTCAGAGCGCTTGCCTATTTTGACCTTGTCCGGTTTTTCGGTGACGTCCCTGTGACGACCTCCCTTATTAAGGACTTGGATGATGCCTTTGTGATTGCCGCCGAACGTACAGCATCTGTAGATGTGTATGAACAAATAGAACAAGACTTGATGGACGCTGCGGCTGTTCTCCCCGACCAATGGTCCGGCGGTGATTTGGGCCGTGTGACGGCCGGCAGTGCTTATGGATTGTTGGCTAAGGTTTATTTGACTTGGGCCGGACAGCCACTAAATGATGCTTCCAAATATGCACTGGCTGTCGAAATGGCCGATGAAGTGGTCAATAATAGGGCTGCCTACGGCTATGGTCTGGAAGAAAATTACCTAGATGCATTTAGAACGAATGTGGGTAAAGAGTCCCTGTTTGAGGCACAGATGAAAAGTGGCATCGGGGTATCACAAGGAGGCTCTTTGGCAGGTATCACTACCTTGCCTCGGAATCTCTCCGGAATCCTAGGTTCTAACTACCGTGGCAATGGCCTCTTAAGGCCTACTCCCGATTTGGTGAAGGCATTTGATCCAGAGGACCAGCGGTACCAAACGGGCATGTTTTCCAGTTTATCTAATCCTGATGGTGCCACGGCTACTTTTGACCCTCATGTGTTCAAGTACATCGAAGTAGAAGATATACTCTACCAAGGCTTGGTGCTGAATGATGGAGGAGTCAATACCAAAGTTCTTCGGTTTGCAGATGTATTGTTGATGTATGCCGAAGCATTGAATGAGGTAAATAATGGACCGACAGCGCCTGCCTATGATGCGATAAATGAAGTAAGGAACAGGGCAGGTTTAGATGACCTTTCCGCTTTGGATTATAATGGGTTTAAGGAAGCCGTTTATAAAGAAAGAAGGCTGGAGTTATTTGGAGAAGGTCACCGGTGGTTTGACCTCGTAAGGCAGGGCAGGTATGTGTCTACCTTGGAAGGATTTAGCAATACACTTCAGGATTTTCCCGATCCGGCTACCACTTCCACCTTTATCATCGAAAAGAATATTCAGCCATATTATACCTTGATGCCTATACCCCAAGCACATATCAATATTTTGGAAACGGATAAGGATCTCCAAAACCCGGGATATTGATACAGAAGGCCGGGTGAAGTACCTATTTGGGGCCAACCGTTCCTAAGAAACGTTAACTCGGAAATTGCATTAGCCTATCTATTGCACTTTCAGCTCTTCCCGACACTAGGCGGGACAGGCTATGGCGATTCCTAATGCATAAACCGGGTTGAGCAGAGGAACGGTTGGTTTCCAAAAATCAGTCTAGTGGGGCCAGCCCCCTTCGGGACATGGGCAAGTAGTGATGAAATTACCTTTTAAATGTATCGATATACTTATGCTAAAAATCACAAAAATACTACTTCTTACATTGCTAATATCGACAGCATCGGCTTTTGTCCAGAAGAAGGCAAAGGTCCTGATAATAGGAGATTCTATTTCTATTGGTTACACCCCGTTTGTCCAAGGTAACTTGGAAAATATCGCCGAAGTAGTCCATAACCCAGGTAATGGGAAGCATACAGGAAACGGCCTCATCCATGTAGAGGAATGGTTAGGAGACACGGACTGGGATGTTGTCCAGTTTAATTGGGGCCTGTGGGATTTGTGCTACCGAAACCCCACCTCAACTGTACAAGGCAATAGGGATAAAGTAAACGGTGATATCACTTACAGTATCGAGGAATATGCCAGCAACCTTGATGCCCTGGTCAAAAAAATCAAGACAAAGACAGACGCAAAGTTGATTTTTGTCACCACCACTTATGTTCCAGAAAATGAAGCTGGAAGGTTTCCAGAAGACCCAATACGGTACAATGAAGTGGCGAAAAAGGTGATGAAAGAAAATAACGTAATGATCAATGATATCTATCAATCATCCATCTCCATTCACCATGAATATGGTAAAGGAAATGATGATGTGCATTATACCCCCAGTGGATACGAGAAGCTGGGAAAGGAAATTGCCGATTTTCTCAAAAGGGAAATTGGAGAATATTGATAATAAAACCCGGAATATGCATTAGCCATCTACGCCACGGCACCTAAGTATTGCGACCTGATCCGTAGCGACGGAAAAAGTCAGCCGCTTTACGTTAGTTTTCTTGCACTTTCAGCTCATTCTGGCACCTGTCGGAACAGGCTATTACGATTTCTAATTACATAACCCGGGTTAAAAACCTTGCAAAAGGAATGTTATATAGAGACAACAGAACTGATGACGAACACTAAAATGCAATGGTACACATTAATAGTGACTTGTTTTTTTCTTCTGGCAAGAACGCAGGCCACTTATGCCCAAACGGGACAGGAAACTTCTGAATCAAAGAATGACGCATGGATCATTGACTCGGAGGAAGAGTGGCAGAAGTCAATTCTAGAAAAGTCCCATCTGGCACTTATGGAAGGGAGGGCAGTACCCTCTGGAAAGCATGCCTCCATTCATAGTGTGATCAGACAGTTTGACCAAAAGCGTTCTGTAAAGACCATTACCTTATCTCAATCACCTGAATGGACCAATTGGAAGGCGGTTCCCAATATTGGGCCGTCCAATCTGGGGGATGCCCCTGTCGCTTTACAATTGGGAAATGGCAATTATTGGATGTTTGGTAGATATGGACAAAGTAAAAGCCAAAAGGACGGCTCTTTCCAGGGAGAGGAGGCCCAGTTGGAGGGATTTGATAGTGAGTTGAAAACCACCCCCTTCAAAAACCAATATGATGCCCCCGGCGGCCTAAAGCCTGGCAAGGGCGGTTATCATGCCTGGCAAAGCAAGGATATGGTGAATTGGGTACATCATGGCCCTGTATCAGAAAGCTTCTCCAAGTGGGTTACTACTGCCGAGTATGTGGACGGCAAACTGTACTTATACTATGATTTTCCCAACGATCAGGATCCGCATTTATACATTGATGACGACCTGACTGATGGTGAGCCAGGTGAGAATATGGGAATGACTTTTAATGATCCCACGCATGGTTCCGACTGTGCCGTAATTCGGGACTTGGAGGGCAATTTCCATTTGATTGTGGAAGACTGGTCACCTATCAATGCTTCTACACACGCGTGGGATTCTCCTTTGGCGGTACACGCAATAAGTGTCGATGGCATCAACGATTTTAAAACGCTGGGCCCTCCAGTTGATGAACGTACCCAACCTACAGGAGAAATCGCTGAATATGTCCATCCCCATTGGTATGCGGAAGACCCCGGGCGATTTCCGGGAAGAACAGCGACTGAGGATGTTCCCCAACACAGAATTAAGAAAGGCGAAACCCGTGCTTTTGCCCAATATGAAATTCACGAGCCTGAGCAAAATGCTTACGGCGATTGGGCGGCCATATCCATTGGTGGGCAGTATTATTTGTTTGCTGACTTTGATCCAGCGGGTAGTCATGGAAGAGAACATATGAGTGCGGCCTGGTTTACTTCCAGTGATATCAACCAGCCCTTTACCTTTTGCGGTAATATCGGTCAAGGGCATCCTGATCCGGATATTCTATTTGCTGAGGAACAATTTTACTTGGTGACACAAATGGATACTGACTATATCAGCCCCGGGCCATGGGTAGAAACCGTAAAAGTGCGTATGGGAGTAGATACGACCAATGATGGTGCCATCGATCATTGGGGCAAATGGGCAACTGTACAGGAGCGATATGAAAATATAGAAGGGTTTGCCAAACAAATTGGCAAAATACCAGCACAGCTTGACCTCAGTGGGCTGCCAGAAGGCTATGGTTTCCAGTTTGAGGTACAGATCATAGATGCCACTGAAAATGAATCCCAACCTATACTCGATAAGGTGGAGGTTTTGTTCGAATGACCATGTCTTTTCATTTTAATTCAAATTTGAGCTCCATGAATAAAAAAATCGGACTATTCATTCTGCTGTTATTCGTAACAGTAAGATCATATTCACAGTCAGACATGAAGTCTATTGATGTGCAATACTCGCAGCTTCAAGGTCTTGAGGCTGACTCGGAGGGGTTTATTCGTCGAGACAATAGTGATATCATTAAAGTTGACGGTCTGTATTACGTGTGGTATTCCAAGATGAGGCAATTTGTCCCGGGCTTGCCTATTGTTTCTACTATTTGGTACGCCACTTCCCCCGATGGATATACCTGGACAGAAGAAGAGGAATGCTTGGTGACCGGGGATAAAGGAAAATGGGATGACCTATATGTCTATACACCTGGTATTCTCGTGGCAGAGGGGAAATATTATCTCTTTTATACTGCCATGTCTACTGTCCATTCTGAAAATGGGCTTTCACAACCAAATACCGCTATCGGCATCGCAGTTGCCAATTCTCCAGATGGGCCATGGACCAAAATGGCATCTAATCCAGTTTTACTGCCCAGCGAGGACCGGTCCCATTTTGATAGCCATCGGGTCGATGATTCGTGTTTGATCATTAGGGACGGGAAATACTGGCTATACTATAAAGGTCGTCAATGGGGCAAAGGACCCACCGAAACCAAAATGGGCTTGGCAATAGCAGAAAGCCCAGGAGGTCCATACGTCAAGCATAAGAACAATCCACTTGTGGAGGGAAATCACGAAGTGTTGGTTTGGCCACAGGGTGAAGGCGTGGCCGCTTTGGTTGGGATGAAGCTAAAGGAGCGCCAGCAGGTTCCATTTTACCTGGTCTATGCCAATGACGGAATTCACTTTGAAAAGACGCATCAAATAGATAATCAAGATGCCCCTTGGGCTCCCGGAGCGTATAGGCCTGCAGCTTTTACCGACAGTGGCAATGGCCAGATGATTAAATGGGGGCTGCACATTGGGGGCGAAAGACCGGATTTGTTTTTGGAGCGATTTGATTTAGTAGAATAAACAAAGTGGGTAATTGATATAGCGCTCTAATAAAAGGACTGATTTAAATATTACAAATGATACTATGGTGATTTTTGCGTCTGACAATGGACATCGGCTTCCCGCAGGTTCAGCTTATCCCTTGTCTGGTGGAAAAGAAAATACGTACCCCAGAAGTGAATTTGCTTATTATAATGGCCTCACTCTGGAAGCAATTAGGCAGGACGATTGGAAACTGCTTTTACCTCGAGATCCCAATGCGGAAAGAACTGGGGGATTGGGACATGGCAGGAACTGACCGTCCGCAGTTTACCTATCCGGGTAACTTGAATTCAAGGAAGTTAAATAATGAGAAGACAGATAAGTCATACTAATTGAATAATTACTAATAACCATCCAGACCCAATCAATATATCTTTGATCAGATAATTCAAAATAACCATGAAATGCTTTTGGAAAAACGTTAGTTATGCAGGACGACCCTCAAAGAAACGAAGACCAAGTGGTACCTCGATAAACAGGATAGCCTATCTTTTTGGGGTACTTTTCAGTATCGTCATGGCTGGAAGTGTATCGGCTCAGGACACCGCAAAAGAATGGCCGGTATTAAAAACGTATCAAGGCGACTATGCCCAAAAGGTAGCGATGCCATTGGGCGGCATAGGTACGGGAACAGTATCGATAGGGGGAAGAGGTGATCTACGCGATTGGGAGATCGTCAATCAAGGTGCCCTAGGCTGGAAACCGGTGTTCAATTCTGGCAGGGGTTCTATCCGTATAGCGCCATTTTTTGCGATCCGTACCCAAACCGGCGAAGGAGATGTCCAAACAAGGCTTCTGGAAGGGCCACTTTCTTCTGCCAATCTGGAAGGCGATTGGGGAAGTAATGAGCTGAACAGTGGTTTTCCCAGGTTTGGGACCAGTGCTTTTAAAACCGCCTATCCACTGGCCCAAATTGATCTACAGGATGATAACAGCCCAGTAGAAGTTACTTTACAGGCTTTTAACCCCATGGTCCCGGGAGATAGTAAAGTCAGTAGCTTGCCAGGAGCTGTGCTGAAATACGTGGTACATAACAAATCCGACAAAGCCATAGACGCTACAGTATGCGGTGCCATTCCAAATTTTATCGGTACCGATGGATGGGGCGGCGATGCTGCCGGCAATAAAAACACCTTTCATAGAGAGAGCGGACTCAGCGGTATTTTTATGGAAAACACCAATAAAGATAGTCTTAGCGGTAAGTGGGGGACGATGGCACTGGTTACTCCCGAAACTTCCGGTGTGAGTTACCGGACTCAGTGGGATGCGGATTTTAGATGGAATGGATCATTGATCGACTTTTGGGATGACATCAACGATGATGGAATGCTAGAGGAGCAGCATGGTGACTATGAAGGCAATAAGCCAGCTACCTTGGCAATTAAGGCGACCATTCCGCCCCATGGTACCGAGACTTACGTGTTTGTACTTACTTGGAATTTTCCTTATCAGATAGGCTGGGAAGCACAGCCAAATATTGACCATCATCTCATCAAGAACCATTATGCCACGATCTATGATGATGCCTGGGAGGTAGCAAAAGACCTAACGGCCAATTTGGAAACCTTGGAAAACCGGACACTGGAATTTGTCAATGCGTTTGTGAATACGGATGTTCCAGAGGTGCTTAAAGAAGCGGCGCTGTTCAATGTGGCCAATTTGCGCTCTCAAACTGTCTTTCGGGATGAGGATGGGTATACATTTGGCTGGGAAGGAACCGGAAGCATAGAAGGAACGGCCATCAATCCTAAAGGAGCCCAGGCGGGATGGGGGTTTGGGACATGCACCCATGTGTGGAACTACGAGGTGACTACTCCTTTCTTGTTCGGTGATGTGGCGATGAGCATGAGAGAGGTGGAATTTAAATATGGTACCGATATAAAAACCGGCGCCATGGAGCATCGGTATCAGGTTCCGATAAAAACTGCTGAGCAGCGAATGCGGACAGCTGCTGACGGACAGCTAGGATGCATCATGAAAATGTACAGGGAATGGCAATTGTCCGGTGATAACGATAAACTTGCCGAGCTGTACCCAAGTGTAAAAGCGGCAATGGAATATGCCTGGAAGTCCAGTGGATGGGATAAGGATGCCAACGGAGTACTCGAAGGTAAGCACCACAATACCATGGATGTGAGTTATGTAGGCCCCAATCCGCAAATTGCCACTTGGTACCTAGGAGCCTTGAGGGCAAGTGAAGAAATGGCCATACAAATGAAGGACAGGGCATTTTCCGAAAAATGTAGGGAGATGTTTGAATACGGTAGCCAATGGACTGATGAAAATCTATTTAATGGGGAATATTATATCCAAAAAATGCCAGAACCACTGGATTTTCAAGTTGGGGAAGGAATACTGGTAGATCAGCTAGTGGGGCAATATATGGCTCATATCTGTGGATTGGGTTATTTATTGGACAAGGACCATATCACCACCACCTTAAAGACCATCAGAAAGTATAACTGGAAAGAGGATTTTAATAATCACCTGAGCACTTTTAGGAGCTATGCAGTAGGCCAGGAAAAAGGCATGGTGATGGGGTACTATCCAAAAGACAAAAGAGAAGCTCGACCTTTCCCTTATTACAGCGAAGTAATGACTGGTTTTGAGTACAGTACTGGGGCTCACATGCTGTATGAGGGCTTAGGAGAGGAAGGTTTATCGGTTTTTCAGGCTGTGAGGGACCGGTACGATGGCAAAAAAAGAAACCCCTTTAACGAAGGAGAATTTGGTCACCGCTATGCCAGGGCAATGGCCTCTTATAGTGGGCTATTGGCCTATACAGGCTTTGAGTACAGTGCAGTTACGAAGAGCATGAGGTTTAATGACCTGGAAGGAAAATACTTTTGGTCAAATGGCTATCAGTACGGTACTGTGGAAATAGCCACAGAAGATGGACAAAAAAAGGCTACGCTTACCGTTTTGAACGATTCAATGGAGCTACGGTCATTTGGGCTTAAAGGTCATAAGGCCCAGACATTTAAAAAAGGAAAAATAGTTGGTGAAAATGACCCAGTGGTAATGACGGTGGGGAGTTGATGGCGGCGGTGATCATTCTCCCCGCTTTATCGATGTCTACGTTCATTTTATACCAAAAAGTACTAGCGTGTGCACCGGGACAGGAGGCTTAATTTACTAATTGGTTCAGAAGCAGGCTTCCCGTGGCATGCTTGATAAATAGAGAAAAGGATATATCTACATATAATAAATTCAATAATGGTTCGAGAAATAGCACAAAAGACACAGCAGTTTAGTTTCAAAAAGTCCATCACAGGCATGTTACTGGTTTTACTGGTCGGCGGTTGTTCTTCAGGTAGTGACACCAAATCAGCAGGTCACATAGAGGAAACGACCGAAGGGCCAGAAACGATCAGCTTTTCCTATTCAGAAGTCTCTGGTGTGGGGAAAGATGACGTTTACAACAGAAGGGATCCAAGCGATGTGATCAAGGTAGGGGACAAGTATTATGTGTGGTATACCCGTATGGATAGCCCTATTAGATCGGGATATTGGGGCACCATCTGGTATGCTACTTCGGAAGATGAAGGCCGGACTTGGGAGGAGCAAGGTATGGCACTCGGCCTTGGTGGTGAGGGAGCTTTTGATAGCCACTCTGTATTTACGCCCAATATACTTGCCCATGAAGGAAAATATTATCTCTACTATACAGGAGTAAAACCTACACCTGGCAATCCCAACAAAGAATTTGAAAATAACTCGGAGAATGATGTTACGGCGCTGGGCGTAGCGGTGGCCGATAGCCCTGATGGGCCATTTACCAGAGTTAATGACCAGCCCATTTTAGAAGTAAGTAAAGAGGCCGAAGATTTTGACAGCTATCGCATTGACGATGCGAGTATGCTGGTCAAGGATGGTAAAATCTGGATGTACTACAAAGGCCGTTGTTTTGCAGATGGTAAGGAGGGACCAAGACGTACAAAAATGGGGGTGGCCATGGCCGATCATCCAACAGGCCCTTTTGAGAAGCACCACGAGCCTATTTTGGATGAAAGCCATGAGGTGCTGATATGGCTAGAAGATGGAGGAGTGGCTTCTTTAGCATCCATCAGTGCGTCCATTTACATGGCACCCGATGGGCTGCACTTTTCTAATTTGTACAGCAACTTGGAAAACATCCCTAAGGCACCAGGGCTATACCGTCCCCACTTAGAAGAGGGTAATTCATCAGAGGAAATCCCTGGATGGGGTATCGGAATGATCCAAGGTAATGAAGAAGCTTATTTGCTTCGATATGAGATACATAGAGACTAAGGAGGCGAATCAGCATTCATGAAATAACTATAAACCAATGAGAATAATACCAAGGAAATACCCCATAGGACTCGCTGCACGCGTAAAATGCAGCCTTAATGATGTCATTGTGGCATTACTTTCCTTGGTCATCGTCAGTTGTGGGCAAGTCCATGAAACCGAAAATGGTGCTCTTCCCAATATCATTTTGATCAATGTAGATGATCTGGGATATGGCGATCTCAGCTGCTATGGAGCCACAAAGGTGAACACACCTCATATTGATAGGTTGGCCAGTGAGGGAATGAAATTTACGGATGCACATTCTGCATCAGCAGTTTGTACCCCTTCACGGTATGCGATATTGACGGGAAAATATCCATTTAAGGAAGGACTTTGGGGACCATTGAGATTGAATCAAAAGCTAATTGTGGATACGACCCAAATCACCATTGCCCGTCTTCTGAAAAATAAAGCGTATCAAACGGCCTACTTTGGTAAGTGGCATTTGGGGTTTGGAAACGAAACTCCTACGGACTGGAATGCCCCTTTGGTGCCTGGTCCTTTGCAGCTTGGCTTTGATTATTACTATGGGATTCCCTTTGTCAATAGTGGCCCTCCGTATGTTTTTGTGGAAAATGACAGGGTAGTAGGGTTGGATGCGGATGATCCCATTGTTTTTGGAGGCAAGCCTGCAAGCAAAACTCCTGTCTATCCCCATAAGAGGGAAAACCTGTTTGCTGGCGGAGCCAAAGCACACGCATTGTATAAGGATAATGAAATGGGGAAAGTACTGGCTGAGAAATCAGTTGAATGGATTCGGAAGGATAGGGACAGCCCATTCTTTTTATACCTCATTCCGACACATATCCATCATCCCTTTACGCCCGCATCGAAGTTTGAGGGGAGCAGCCAAGCTGGGATTTACGGTGATTTTATCCATGAGCTGGATTGGATGGTAGGGGAGATGGTGGCGGCAGTGGAAGAGATGGGGATGACCGATAATACCTTAATCATCCTTACCAGCAATAACGGCGGGATGCTCAGTGTCGCAGGGCAGGAGGCTTGGAAGCTTGGGCATCATAATAATGGCGAGTTATTGGGATTTAAGTACGATGCTTGGGAAGGAGGCCATCGCATACCCTTGATTGCCAAATGGCCTGCTAAAATCCAGAAAGGGGTGGTGTCAGAGGCATTGGTTGGCAATCTCGATTACCTGGCCACCTTTGCGGAAATTATCGGCGAAGACTTGGAGGGTGAAGCGGCCAAGGACAGCTTTAGTTTTCTGAGTTCATTGTTGGGCAGTGAAGATAGGCAGGTCCGGAAAGAACTTGTTTTGGCTCCTAGGCATGAAAGCCATCTTGCTCTACGCCAAGGGAAGTGGCTGTTTATCGATGCCCAAGGCAGTGGTGGGTTTACTAGTGAAGACATTGGTTCACAGACGCTTGGTGGCGCCGCAGCGCATGTCTTTACCAAACACATCAATAGTGATATTGAAGATGGCAAGTATAAAGCTTCTGCGCCTCCTGCACAGCTGTATGACCTTGACTCTGACTTATCGCAAACAACTAATTTGTATAACCAATTTCCTGAAATAAGGGATCAGATGAGAGCTAGACTGAACGAATTGCGAGGTCAAGATGAACAGTAGGGCTCAGCGGTACCCCTTGTGGATGGGGCGAGGATTAAGAAAGTGCCAGTGAGCAGTAGCAATGATGACAAAAATACGATAAAGATGATACTGAAGACCAATACACTATTGTTTTTAGGGGCATTGATCATGCTGACTTCTTGTGGAAGCGGTGATCAACAATCCTCAGAGGAGGAAAAATCGGCTCCTCCGAATGTTATTCTCATCTATGCCGACGACTTGGGATATGGGGATCTCAGCTGTCAGGGAGCCACCAAGGTACATACCCCAAACATTGACAAATTAGCTGCTGAAGGCAGGAGGTTTACAGATGCTCATTCGGTATCGGCGGTATGCACGCCATCGAGGTATGCACTGCTTACGGGGGAGTATCCCATTCGAGCGGACAGTTGGGGGCCGTTGAGTCCATTGTCAAACTTGATTATCGATACCACTACGACGACAGTAGGCAAGGTCTTTCAGAACAAGGGATATGCAACCGCCTGTCTGGGAAAATGGCATTTGGGCTTTGGAAACGGACAGAACGATTGGCAAATGCCCCTCGCTCCGGGACCTAATGAGGTAGGGTTTGATTATTACTGGGGTGTGCCGCTGGTAAATAGTGGCAGTCCATTTGTATATGTAGAAAACAAGACCGTGGTAGGGCATGATCCTGATGATCCGTTGGTTTATTTGGGTAGGGATAACGAGCAGAATCTTACCCCGTCACCCACACCAACTTTTCCGAAAGAGGCTTCTGTTAAAAGCCCAAATAGATTTGCGGGTGCTCTCAAGGCCCATCAGATATATGATGATGAAAAGACAGGTACCTATCTCACCCAAAAAGCTGTCAGCTGGATTGGTGAGCACAAAGAGGATCCCTTCTTTCTCTATTTTGCCACGACCAATATCCATCATCCCTTCACCCCAGCCCCCCAATTTAAGGGAACGAGTCAAGCGGGGCTTTATGGAGACTATATCCATGAGTTGGACTGGATGGTAGGCGAGATCATGCAGTCGTTGGAAGAACATGGATTGGCAGAAAATACCATGGTCATTTTTACGAGTGACAATGGAGGCATGCTGAATTTAGGTGGACGCATAGCCGTGGAGCAAGGTCATAAGATCAATGGAGATTTGCTGGGCTTTAAGTTTGGTGTGTGGGAAGGAGGTCACCGAGTGCCATTTATTGTAAAATGGCCGGGACAAGTACCCAGCGGTACTGTGTCTGACCAACTCATTTCTAATGTGGACATGCTAGCCACTTTTGCTGCGCTTACCGGACAAGGTATTTCCGAAGATAATAAAGACAGTGAAAATGTATTGCCTGCATTATTGGGAGAGGAAGGAGGACGCAATGAATTGGTTTTGGCTCCACGACATTCCAAAAACCTGTCGTTGAGAAAAGGCAAATGGATGTATATCCCTTCACAGGGGAGCGGGGGATTTGGCGGCTCCAAGCCTGAGCACCATGCTTGGGGAGGGTATCCTGCGGCAGCGTTTGTCGGTAGCCAAAACAGCGATATGGAAAATGGAAAACGTAAAGCTGATGCTCCACCAGCACAGCTATATGATATGGCCAATGACCCCAATCAAACCCAAAATGTTTATCACGAGTATCCTGAAGTGGTCACTGCTATGGATACCCGACTAGTAGAATTGAAGAAAAGCATAACCGAGAAATGATGAGTAAAGCCATAACAGCCGTGTCAAGAAGACTCACACCATTTATTTTCTTATTGGGAGTAAGTATGAGTGGTTTTTCACAGGCTAGCCATAAGGAAGCATCACAAAAGCCTCCCAATATCATTCTGATCAATGCCGATGACTTAGGCTACGGGGATGTGGGGTGCTATGGCGCGACGATGGTGCAGACACCGAATATCGATCGACTGGCGAGAGAAGGGCGTCGGTTTACAGATGCACATACAGCCTCTGCGGTATGTTCTCCCTCTCGGTATGGGTTGATGACGGGACAATACCCCTTGCGAAGGAATTTTTGGGGGCCTATTCCCGGGGTTACGGAAGGGCTGACCATAGATAAAGATAGCCAGACATTGGCCAGCACCCTTAAGAAGTCCGGTTATGCGACGGCTTGCGTGGGCAAATGGCACTTGGGTTTTGGAGAAGAGGCTCCCAATTGGAACGGAGAGCTAACCCCGGGGCCTTTGGAACTTGGCTTTGACTATTATTTCGGGATTCCCACCGTAAACAGCGGCCCGCCATTTGTCTATGTAGAGAATCATCATGTCGTGGGATACGATCCTCAAGACCCCTTTGTGATGAAAACCGAAGCAGCTACACAAAAATGGCCTGCCAAAAGTGGCTATAACCAAATAGGGGGAGCCCAAAAAGCCCATCTCCTGTATGAAGACGAGAAGGTGGGCACCACACTCAAAAACAAGGCGGTAGCATGGATGGAAAGCAGGGCCCAAAAACAAGATGATCGGCCTTTTTTCCTGTATTTGGCCACTACCAATATACACCATCCTTTTACTCCAGCGCCACAATTCAAGGGAACGAGCCAAGCAGGTCGCTACGGGGGTTTTATTCATGAATTGGATTGGATAGTTGGAGAAATTGTGAAGACCGTGGAAGCAATGGGTGAGGAAGAGAATACTTTGGTGATTTTTACCAGCGATAATGGAGGGATGTTAAACCATGGTGGACAAGATGCCTGGAAAGCAGGGCATAGGCTTAATGGGGATTTACTTGGATTTAAGTTTGGCGCTTGGGAAGGAGGTCATCGGGTGCCTTTTATCGCTAAATGGCCCGGTAAGGTGCCTGCCAATAGTACATCCGATCATTTGCTGAGCCAAGTGGATCTATTGGCGACCTTTGCGGCCATTACCAATCAGCCCTTGAACGAAGAGGAGGAACACGACAGTATCGATCAGTTAGCCGAACTGACTGGTGAGGCTGACACTCCCCAACGGGAAATGTTGGTTATTTCCCCGAACAGTCCGGAGCATTTGGTGATCAGAAAAGGGGATTGGGTCTATATTCCCGCTCAGGATGCAGGAGGATTTCAGGGAAAGAAAGTGGGAGACCACACCTTGGGAGGTGCGGCGGCATTTGCCCTTACAGGACAAAAAAACAGTGATGTAAGCGGGCACAAAATCCGAACTGATGCCCCAAAGGACCAATTGTATAACCTGAAAGAAGACCTGTCCCAAACCGAAAATGTCGTGATGGAAAACCCAGCAATAAGCAATGAGCTCAGGCAACTATTGGCCACATATAGGAATATGATAGGTCCTTATCCGAAGCTGGGGTGGATTAATATTGATGCCGTAGCCGCCCGTGAAAAAAGACAACAAGAAGCCCAAAAACCATGATATTCCTAAAACTTTCTCCGTCCTTTTGGATGGTATCTTTTACACTCTTTGTTGGGATAATAAGTAGTGGCCACGGCCAAGAAGTAGCCCCTTCTGGATCAGGTGGAGAAACTTACTACGAACGCCCCAATTTGGTCATTATCTTTACTGATGATCAGGGGTATGGGGACCTCAGCTGTTTTGGAGGTGAGCATGTGTTTACGCCAAACATCGACCAAATGGCCAAGGAAGGCGCCCGGCTCACCAGCTTTTATGTGGCCGCACCACTTTGTAGCCCCTCACGGGCAGCACTCATGACCGGGTCGTACCCCAGAAGGGTAGGCATGGAACCTTCTTCCAGTTTGGCAATTGACCTGCCCAATGTCCCTCCCGGAAAGAGGTTTCCTGTTTGCTTGGCAGGAGATGGCAATGGGCTAAACCCTGATGAAATTACCCTAGCTGAAATAGCCCGTTCTGCGGGATACAGAACAGGGATTTTTGGAAAATGGCACCTTGGGGACCAGCCTGAATTTCTACCTACTAGACAAGGGTTCGAGGAGTTTTTTGGCCTGCCTTATAGTCATGACATTACCCCGAGGCATCCTCGCCAAGAATATTTTCAATTTCCTCCGCTACCTCTCCTTGATGGCGAAGAGGTGATCGAACTCGACCCCGATGATAATTACCTGACCCGTAGGGTCACCGAAAGGGCTGTTAAGTTTATTAAAGACCATAAGGAGGAGCCTTTCTTTCTGTACGTTCCTCATCCTATTCCACATGGGCCTTTGGCAGCCTCTGCCGAAATTAAAGAAGAATATGCTAAGGTATTGGCTGATGGAAATACAGCCTCGCCCAATATTTATTCTACGGCCATTTATGAAATAGACTGGTCAGTAGGAGAGATTCTTTCCACACTAAAGGAACAGGGAATCGACGAAAACACGATCGTATTATTTACCAGTGACAATGGAGCCTCTAGGCGTGGGTCTACCAAGCCGCTGTCAGGATATAAGGGGCAGACCTTGGAGGGAGGTATGCGTATGCCCACCGTGATTAGGTGGCCAAAAGAAATCGAACCCGGCAGCGACAGTGACGAACTGCTCACAGCAATGGACCTGCTACCGACCTTTGCCAACCTTATAGGTGCCAAGGTGCCCAATGATCGTATTATTGATGGCAAAGACATCTTACCCGTACTCACAGAAGGAGCAAAAAGCCCCCATGAATATTTCTTCTACTCCCACTGGGGGACGTTGGAAGCGGTAAGGTGGAAGGATTGGAAACTTCGCATCATCGAGGGAAAAGAAGCACTCTATAACCTTAAATCGGACATTGCCGAAAAGAAAAACCTCGCCTCCCAAGAGCCTGAAATAGTGGCACAGTTGAAAAAGGCCATGGTGGCATTTGAAGAAGATATAAAGAAAAATTCCCGGCCGGCAGGGCACGTGGAAGACCCGGAAATATTGACCATAAATAAGTAAAAGACATAAAATAACCATGAAAAAACTTCAAATAACCGGTAAGGACAATAGTTACCCAAGAGTCGCTGTATGTTCGCTGATCATGCTGCTCTCACAGGTGATGTCGTTATATGCACAATCTGAAAGTAGCAATTGGCCTGTGCTGAAAACCTATGACCAGGAGCATATCCAGAAAATAGCCATGCCAGTAGGCGGCATTGGCACGGGGACGGTTTCCTTGACAGGTAGAGGGTCGTTAGAGGATTGGGAGATCATGAACCGTCCGTCAAAGGGATTTAATCCTACCTTGGAAAACCGGGGCCCTGTAAAACAAAAAGGGCCGTTTTTTGCCATTTATATGGAAGATGGAGAGGGGAAAAAGCAGACCCGATTGCTGGAAGGCCCCCCAGATCCAGGGCATTTTGAAGGACCATGGGGAGCTACTTCAAACCATCATGGCCTGCCCCGATTCAGCAATGCAAGCTTTAAAACGGCCTATCCTTTTGGTCAGGTTTTTTTGAGCGATGAACATCTTCCCGTTGATGTGGTCGTTGGGGCATTCAATCCGCTTATTCCCGGGAATATTGATGACAGCAGTATCCCGATGGTTGTGCTGAACTATACCGTCAAAAATACCACCGATAAAGAAATTACCGTCTCTCTTGGCGGCACGATTCAGAACTTTATAGGCTACGATGGCCAGCGAGGTGAAGCAAAAGATAATGTGAATGTTTATAGAGAGGATGAAGGCATCAAGGGTATTCACTATACCACCAATGGCGTGGATCCTGACAGTGAGCAATGGGGGACGATGAGTTTTGTTTCTTTAAATGAAGGACAGACAACTTATCGTACCGCTTGGGAAAAGATGGAGAGCCGATGGGATAAAAAAAGGTTGGACTACTGGGATGATTTTTCGGAAGACGGTGTGTTGGAAAAAAGGGAGAACGATGCTGCCAATGCTCCTTTGGGGTCCATGGCCATAAAAACCACCCTCCAGGCAGGGGAGGAAAAGGATTTTCGATTTCTGATCAGTTGGCATTTTCCCAATAGGCAGACTTGGGATAAGCCGGGCTTTCAAAAGTACATTAAGGCCACTGTAGGGAATTATTACACGACAAAGTACACTGATTCTTGGGATGTAATTACCCAGACCCTACCACGACTAGAGGAGTTGGAGGACAAGACCAAGATGTTTGTAAATGCGCTGATTGAAAGTGATATTCCCACAGAAATAAAGGAATCTTCGCTGTTTAATTTGGCACATCTCCGTACCCAGCTGGCCTTTCGTATTGAGAGCGGGCATTTTTTAGGATGGGAAGGGCTGTTTAATAATCACGGTTCTTGTTTTGGTTCATGCACCCATGTTTGGAACTATGAGCAGACCACCGCATTTCTTTTTGGTGAACTGGCCAAAACCATGCGGGACGTTGAATATGGCTATGCTACCGATGATGATGGCCTTATGAGTTTTAGGGCTTATCTGCCGCTGGACTCAGCCCAAGTTTGGGGAAAAGCTGCTGCAGATGGACAGATGGGCAGCATTATGCAGTTCTACCGTGAATGGCAGTTGTCCGGGGATGATGAATTCCTCAAGCAGCATTGGCCAATGGTAAAGAAATCCTTGGAGTTTTGTTGGATTCCAGGTGGCTGGGATGCCAATAAGGACGGTGTGATGGAAGGTTCTCAGCATAATACAATGGACGTAGAATATTTTGGTCCCAATCCCCAAATGGGATTTTGGTACTTGGGGGCACTGAAGGCCTCAGCCGAAATCGCAAGTTACTTGGGAGAAAAGGAGTTTGCATCGACCTGCAATGTGCTGTTCGAAAATGGATCTGAGTGGATGGACCAGCACCTGTTTAATGGCGAATATTATGAACAGGATATTCAGCCTCCCATGACAGCGGACAATGTAGCGCCGGCGCTTATGGAAATCACCACTGGCAAAGATGCCATTGACCTCACCTCACCGGATTTCCAATTGGGCAAGGGCGTTTTGGTAGATCAGCTGATAGGGCAGATGTTTGCCCACGTAGTAGGGCTTGGATATCTCGGCAAGGAGGAAAACATCAAGCAAACGCTGGAGTCCATAATGAAATATAACTATGTGGAAGAGATGAGTTCCCATGCCAATTTTCACCGCTCGTATGCCTTGGGAGATGAATCGGCGCTGGTGATGGCAGCCTATCCCGGAGAGAGACCCGAAAAGCCATTCCCGTATTTTACAGAGGTCATGACGGGTTTTGAATATACGGCAGCAATAGGGATGTTGCAGGAAGGTCAGGTAGAAAATGGATTAAAATGCATAAGGAATATACGAGAACGCTACGATGGCAAAAAGAGAAGTCCTTTTAATGAAGCAGAAGCTGGACACCACTATGCCAGGAGTATGATTGCTTGGGCCGGTGTATTGGCCAGCGCTAAATTCCACTATTCTGCTGTAGACCGGTCCATGGCCTTTACCTCTACACCTGGCACGTACTTTTGGTCCAATGGCTACAGCTGGGGAACCTGTGAAGTGAAAAATGGCGAAGCTTTATTATCGGTGCTTTCAGGAAAGCTGGTACTGGACAGTTTTTCACTGGAAGGAACGGGCACTAAAGACCTTGGCGGTAGATCCATTCAATCATCAGAAACAGTTACCATCAAACTATAAGGACAATGGGAAGTGATATGAAACAACTAAAAATTCTTATAGTTCTCTTTTTTATTATTGGCAAGATGTCTGCTCAGACAGGTAGTAGCGATTGGCCAGTACTGAAAACCTACGATCAGGAGCATACAGGACGTATTGCTATGCCAGTAGGTGGCATCGGGACGGGAACCATTTCGCTGACGGGATATGGTGCGCTACAAGACTGGGAAATAATGAGTAGGCCTGCCAAGGGGTACAATCCACAGATGGGTGGGGTGGAAGTGATCAACAGGGCTCCGTTTTTTGCACTCTACATTAAGGAAGAAGGCCATGATGGCCAAGCGGTATTGATGGAGGGGCCTTTGCCGGAGATGTACAGTGAAGGCTTTTATGGAGCCACGGGGCCAAACCACGGTTTGCCCCGTTTTGAAGAAGCTACTTTCAACACAGCCTATCCATTTGGTCAGGTGGTTCTAAAAGACCAAGTCTTACCTGTGGAGGTTACGGTCGGCGCTTTTAATCCGCTGGTTCCTGCCAATGTGGACGACAGTAGTTTACCGATTGCTGTATTGAATTATAAGGTGAAAAATACATCGGATAAACCAGTGACGGTTTCTTTGGCGGGAAATATCCCTAATTTCATTGGCAATGATGGGCTAAAGGGAAAAGCTGTCAAAAACAAGATTTCCTATAAAGAGGAAGAGGGACTAAAGGGCATTCACTTTACCTCAGATGGAGTGGATCCAGAGAGCATGCAATGGGGAACATTCAGTTTGCTCACCGATAGTGAGGGGGAGTTGTCCTATCGGACGCATTGGGCTCCTGGTGAGTGGGGCAACAGTACGTTGGAGTACTGGGACGACTATACCGATGATGGTGTATTGGAAGATCGTAAAGGTTTTGGCGAGGATAGTCCCATGGGATCCTTGGCAGTCAAAACAGTTTTAGCCCCCAAGGAAGAAAAGGATATTCGCTTTTATGTCACTTGGAACTTCCCCAATCGTCCAGCATGGGGAAATGACGATGTTAATGTGGGCAATTATTATGCATCGCAGTTTGAGGATGCTTGGGATGTGGCAAAACAAACCGTGCCAAGGATTCCTGAATTGGAAAGTCAATCAAGGCAATTTGTGGAGGCCTTTATCGGAAGCGATTTGCCCGCCATTATTAAAGAGGCGTCATTGTTCAATCTGGCTCACTTAAGAACACAATTGGTTTTCAGAACCAAGGAAGGTTATTTTTTGGGATGGGAAGGGACAAAGAATGATAATGGTAGTGGAACAGGCAGCTGTACGCATGTTTGGAACTATGAGCAGGTCACGCCTTTCTTATTTGGGGAGGTAGCCCAAAATATGCGTGAGGTGGAATTTGGTTATGCCACGGACGAAAGAGGCCTGATGAGTTACCGGATACATTTGCCACTGGATACCAAGGCCCAAAGCTTCGGTTTGGCAGCTGCGGACGGGCAGATGGGAAGTATCATGAAATATTACAGGGAATGGCAGCTGTCAGGAGATGATGAGTTTCTAAGGAAGAACTGGGCAAATGTGAAAAAAGCACTGGAATTTTGCTGGGTCAAAAATGGCTGGGATGCCAATAAAGACGGAATAATGGAAGGTAGCCAGCATAATACCATGGACGTGGAATATTATGGCCCTAACCCGCAAATGGGTTTTTGGTACCTAGGGGCATTAAGGGCAACAGAAGAAATGGCCAATTATTTAGGAGATGAGGCATTTGCCAAGACCTGTCGGTCATTATATGAAAACGGAACCCTGTGGATGGATGAAAACCTATTTAACGGGGAGTATTACGTGCAGCAAATCGTACCCCCCATGTCGATTGACAATATTGCAGAGGGCCTTATTAGGGTAAAACGGCGCCTAGTACCCGATGATCCGCAATATCAGTTGGGCGAGGGAGTGCTGGTAGACCAGCTTGTGGGACAGGTGATGGCACATATCCTTGATTTGGGCTATTTGACCAAAGAAGAAAACATCGTCAAGACCAATGAAGCCATCCTTAAATATAACCACAGGGAGAGTCTAATGAAGCATCCTAATTTTATGCGTTCATACGCCCATGGGAATGAATCGGCCTTGGTGATGGCCCACTATCCGGGCAAGCGCCCCAAACAGCCTTTTCCGTATTTTACAGAAGTCATGACTGGTTTTGAACATACTGCAGCTGTGGGAATGCTGTACGAAAATCAAGTGCAAAGTGGCCTGAACACCATTGCCGATGTCCGAGAACGGTATGATGGCAAAAAAAGAAACCCATTCAATGAAGCAGAGTATGGTAACCATTATGCCAGAAGTATGATGGCTTGGGGAGGTGTTTTGGCATTGTCCGGGTTTCATTATTCGGGAGTGGACAGGTCGATGAGGTTTACTTCCAATCCCGGCACCTACTTCTGGAGCAATGGCCACAGTTGGGGGACATGTGAGGTGAAAGATAAAACAGCTGAATTAAAAGTGCTTTATGGCAACGTCGGCTTAGCGGAGTTTACATTGGAAGGAATAGGTACCAAAAAGCTCGATCCTGTAGTTGTTAAGGCAAATGAAACGTTAAAAATCGAATTATGAGGGGAATAATTCTATGGAGCTGTTGCTGCATTCTGTGTGCTTTTAAAAGCCCTACGCCGCAGAGCAGCTCCAAACCAAATTTCATCATTATTTTTACAGATGACCAAGGGCATGGTGATTTGGGATGCTTTGGTGGTGAGCATGTGGATACTCCGCACTTGGATACCATGGCCGCCCAAGGCATGAAGTTGACCAGCTTTTATGTGGCGGCACCGATATGTACTCCTTCCCGGGCAGCATTGATGACGGGAAGTTACCCCAAGCGGATCCATATGTCAGATCGCGTATTGCTTGCCGGAGACCATCGAGGACTGCACCCTAATGAGCTCACCATCGCCGAGGTACTAAAAACCCAAGGTTATGCCACAGGGATAATGGGGAAATGGCATTTGGGGGATCAACCCGAGTTTTTGCCTACCCGCCAGGGGTTTGATGCTTTTTTTGGGCTTCCTTACAGCCATGATATCCACCCATGGCACCAGAACAACAAAAAATTCAATTTTCCAGACCTTCCGCTGCTAGAAGGTGAGGAAGTCATCGAAATGAATCCTGACATGAACCACCTGACTCAGCGGATTACTGATAGAGCGGTGGAATTTATTGAGAGAAACAAGGACCAACCATTTTTTCTCTACCTACCACATCCTCTTCCCCATCGGCCAGTATATGCCTCGCCCGAGCAAATGCATCAGGCAGCGGACTCCCTGGAGACCATGTTGGCACAGGAAAATGGGACAGTCAACTATCCTCTTCGTGATTACCTGTATCCGCAGGCGATCGGGACCATCGATGATTCTGTTGGAGAAATCATGAAAGCCCTGTCAGCAAATGGCTTGGACGAAAACACATTGGTCATTTTCACTTCTGACAATGGCCCGGCACGGGGAGGCCAGGGAAGTACAGGAGGGCTAAGGGGCAGAAAAGGGGATACATACGAAGGAGGGATGAGAGAGCCAGCCATAGCTTGGTGGCCGGGCAAGATACCTTCGGGAAGTGTTTCCGATGAAATCCTGACAGCCATGGATTTGTTACCCACATTTGCCAAACTTGCCGGAGCCACTGTTCCTCCAGATCGGGTGATTGACGGAAAGGACATTTGGGCGGTATTAAGTGAAAATGCAGCATCCCCTCATCAGCAATTTTACTATTATCACCACAACCAACTTCAGGCAGTAAGGTCCGGAGAATGGAAGTATCATGAGCGTGGAGGGGAATGCATGTTGTTTAACCTGAAAGATGACCGGGGCGAAACCAATAACGTGATTGGCCAACATCCAGCAATAAGCCAAAAGCTAAAAGCATCCTTTGACGCTATTGAAAATGAGCTGGGCGAAGGAAGTGAATTCAGTGATCAGTGCCGTCCAGCAGGGTATCTAGAGATGGCAGGACCCTTGGGCAATTAAAGATAATTGAGCAATATATATCCGAAATGATACCAGTAATGACAGCAATAGTAAATAGTTTCTCACAGAAGCCACTGAAATCTCAGAAAGACCTTCTTTCATTCTGGGTGTTCTGCGCGTTCTGTGAGAAATAAAATCTACTGGCAAGAAAGCGTATAATAAAATTTAGCAATGATGAATAAGTACATAGCAATACTCATAACCTTCCTGAGCATACAGCGCTTAGGCATAGCCGCTAGTTTTGCGCAGGACCTTACAGTTTCAACACTGTTTTGTGACCACATGGTTTTGCAAAGGGGCACGCCTGTTCCCGTTTGGGGAAAGGCCCGACCTAGTGAGGGGGTTACCGTGACCTTTGCTGGGCAACGTAAGTCCACTACGGCAGATAAGAATGGGAAGTGGGAACTTGCCCTAGATCCATTATCGGCTTCCAAAGAAGGCGGGGAGATGACCATTACGGGAAGTACAGAGGTGGTGATTTCCGACGTGGTGGTCGGGGAAGTATGGATCTGTTCTGGTCAATCCAATATGCAGTTTGGTGTATCCCAAGTGCCTGAAGTGCGGGGATTGGTGCCTTTTGCCAAAGACATCCGTAGTTTTGAAGTGAAGCGTACCGTGGCTTTGGAAGAGCAAGATAACGTCTCTGGAAAATGGGAAAGAACCCACCCTTCCAGCGCTGTGGCATTTTCTTTTGCCTATTTTCTGAATGACCTTGGAGATGTTCCTGTGGGGATCATTCATGCTTCTTGGGGCAGTTCTTCCATAGAAGCTTGGATGCCAAGGGATATGACCAAGGACTTGCCTCATTTTAAGACCATTATGGACGAGTTTGATAGGGATACTGCGAGGACAGCACGTATCCAGCAAATTCTCGCTGCGCCTGATGGTTGGACGGGCAAGGAAGATGTTTTCTTAAGACGCCAGCCCAATATATTATACAATGCCATGATGCATCCGCTGGCTCCTTTTGCCTGTAGAGGTCTATTGTGGTACCAAGGCGAACGTAATACCCGGTACATGTCCGGGATGCCTGAAGTGAATTCCTCTAACTGGTTTCATCGTGTAGCTGGAATAAAAGAGTACGGAGGCATACTTGGCCAATGGATCAAAAGGTACCGTAAGGAGTGGGACAAGGAGGACATGCATTTTATGATCGTGATGCTGCCCGGATATGGTAAGGGAACCGACGGGGAAGTCGACCCCGAAAAGCCAACGGAGCCGTCGTGGGCTTGGATGCGTGAATCCCAAATGGAAGCGTTGGCGCTTCCTGGGACTTCGGTGATCAATACCATTGACCTAGGTGAGCTAAGTGACGTTCACCCGACAGACAAACTTCCCATAGGCCAAAGGGGTGCTCTTTTGGCAGCTAACCATACGCTGCAGCTTGACGTGCTGGCTGCTGGGCCAATAATGAATGACGTGGAAATCCAGAAGGGAAGAATCGTTGTTCATTTTGACAATGCCGAAGGTCTCAAGACCGTGGATGGTAGGGCTCCCGCGGGCTTTTGGATTACTGATGATACCGGCAACTGGGTTCGTGCAGAATCGAAGATCGATGGGGAAAGCGTGATTTTATCATCACCTAAGATCACAAACCCCCACTATGTGCGCTATGCCTTTGCAGGCAAACCAAAAGTGAATTTGGTCAATGCGAATGAGTTGCCAGCCTACCCATTCAGAACGGACAGGGAGGAGGAATAATCCCTACTTATGCAGTGGTAATCGTAATAGATGGGCTAAGGCATATTTCGGGATAAACTTCCAGGGCCTGAACCAATGGTCTCATGTTGATTATAAGGAGCTAAGAAGAAGGTGTGAAGGTTACTTAACAGAAATGTTATAGTATTTGAATGGATCCCAACAGTACTCCATACAGCTTCGGTTTATCTTTAGGGTAAAATATTCAACGAAAGTGAGACAATAGTATTAACTCTTGGGAATACGATTTGATAAATTCGGGTGTTATTTGAGGGGATAAATAATGCCAGCCCTGTGCAGTCATCTTAGCGCTGTAGGAAATAAAAGAAATTCTTCCTCGATAAGAACAACTTGAAAACAATTTAAACCTAATATGTATATCCGCAACGACACCAGTAATCACAGCAATATGAAATAGTTTCTCACAGAAACCACTGAAATCTCAGAAAGACCTTCTTTCATTCTGGGTTTTCTGTGCGTTCCGCGAGAAATAAGATCTACTGGCAAGGAAGCGTATAATCAAAAAAACCTAAAACCAAAAAGTAAGATGAAACATATATTATTAATTCTCTTTGCATTTTTAGTAACGGTGCTTCAGTCGAATGCCCAAACTAAGGAGGAAGCCCAAAAGCCCAACATCATTTATATCCTCGCTGATGATCTAGGGTATGGAGACTTGCGGTGTTTTAATCCCAATGGAAAAATCCCCACCCCAAACTTGGATGAAATGGCAAGCAACGGAATGAAGTTTACCGATGCGCATACCTCTTCTGCCGTATGTACGCCTACACGATATGGGATCATGACAGGTCGGTATAACTGGAGATCATCTCTAAAAAGCTCTGTGTTGAGTGGTTACTCAAGGTCACTGATTGATCAGGATCGAACCACGATAGCCGAGATGCTTAAAACGCAAGGGTATCACACGGCTTTTGTTGGTAAGTGGCATATGGGCTGGGATTGGTCCTTGCAGGAAGATAAAGCAGTTAATCTTAATAGCCTAAATGTGGTTCCCGAGGTGGATTTTAGTGTTCCTATAAAAAATGGCCCGGCCACTCATGGATTTGATTATTCATTTGGTTTTTGTGGATCACTGGATATGGCTCCTTATGTGTATGTGGAAAATGATATGCCTACTATGGTGCCGACTAAATCTACCATCTCAGTAGATGAAAAAGGAATATGGAGAAAAGGCCCTACGTCAGATGACTTTGTACATGCCAATGTGCTTCAGGATTTGACAGATAAGGCTGTTGATTATATTAATCAACATGCAAAAAAGGAATCTCCATTCTTTTTATATTTTCCGCTACCGGCTCCTCATACCCCTATTTTGCCCACGACCGAATTTTTGGGCAAGAGCAACACCAACATGTACGGCGATTTTGTAATGCAGGTGGATGATGTGGTACGCCAAATCCGAGCGACCCTAAAAAGCCAAGGGATTTCAGAAAATACCCTGTTGGTATTTACCAGTGACAATGGCTGCTCTCCAAAAGCTGATTTTGAAGAACTCGCCAAAGTAGACCATGATCCAAGCTATACTTTTCGTGGCACTAAGGCCGACATCTTTGAAGGTGGGCACCGTGTCCCCTTTATTGTGGAATGGCCAGCAAAGGGCGTGAAAAACTCCAGCTCTGAAAAGACCATTTGTACAACTGATTTCTTTGCCACTTGCGCTGAGTTAACCGGATACGCCACCAAGGATACAGAAGCAGAAGACAGCTACAGCATGCTGCCGCTGATCGTAGGAGAAAGGGACGAAGAGATCAGAGAGTACACTGTTCACCATTCTATTAATGGGTCATTTGCCATCAGGAAGGGTGATTGGAAACTGAGTGTATGTAAGGGATCTGGAGGCTGGAGCTATCCTAGGCCGCAGGATATAAAACAGGAAAACCTCGACCTTCCTGATATGCAGTTGTATAATTTGAAAGAGGATATAGGAGAAACCAATAACCTGGTGGCAGCCCATCCAGAAGTAGCTGCTGAACTAAAGTCGGCGCTCAAAAGAATCATCTTGGAGGGAAGGAGCACACCGGGATCCAAACAGGAAAATGAAGGAATGGAAGGCTGGAAGCAGGTAAAACAGATTATTGATTAAACCAACTAATGATATGAGGCTTTTAGACAAGAAAGGATTGATCTTTATACTGCTGGCTTTAGGTCTACTGGTTCAGCCTTGCTTTTCCCAGAAAAAAATATGGGATGAAACAGCGGCCCAAAAGGAAGAGCGAATGTCCTGGTGGACGGAGTCCAGGTTTGGTATGTTTATTCACTGGGGACTGTATGCTCAGGCTGCACGGCATGAGTGGGTCAAGAAGCGTGAACGTATTTCAGATGAGGAGTATAAAAAGTACTTTGAGATATTTGAGCCGGACCTTTTCAATCCAAAAGAGTGGGCAAAAAAGGCCAAAGCCGCTGGGATGAAATATGCAGTGATCACCGCTAAGCACCATGAAGGGTTTAGCATGTTTGATTCTGAATACACTGAATATGATATTATGAATACTCCTTATGGAAAGGATATTCTAAAGGAATGGGTCGATGCTTTCCGCGCCGAAGGCCTAGGGATTGGATTTTATTACTCACTCATCGATTGGCATCATCCTGACTTTACCATAGATAGCAGGCATCCCCAGAGTGCAAAAACACAGGAGGAATACGATGAGTTAAATAAAGGACGGGATATGGGAATCTACAGGGAGTACCTTAAGAATCAAGTGAGAGAACTTCTCACCAATTATGGGGAAGTAGATGTACTTTGGCTGGATTTTTCCTATCCCGGAAAATTCGGAAAAGGCAAAGACGACTGGGGTTCTGTGGAGCTTTTAAAAATGGTCAGAGAACTTCAGCCTGGTATTTTGGTCAATGATCGATTGGATTTAAAAGATTATGAAGGAGGGTGGGACTTCACTACACCCGAGCAGTTCAAAGTAGAAAAATGGCCAGAAATAGATGGTGAAAAAATCCCTTGGGAAACTTGTCAGACCTTTTCCGGTTCTTGGGGCTATTATCGTGATGAGCATACATGGAAAGACAATAAGCAACTTTTGGTGCTATTAATTGAATCGGTAAGTAAAGGAGGGAACATATTACTTAATGTGGGACCAACTGCCAGAGGAACATTCGACTATCGTGCAGATGAAGCTCTTGAAGAAATGGGGGAATGGATGAAATTCAATTCTCGGTCAATTTATGGATGCACGCAAGCACCGGATGAGTTTGAAGCTCCCGCAAATACTTTGTTAACCTATAATCCTACAACAAACCGATTATATGTCCACCTACTTGACTACCCGATGAAAAACTTTCTAATGAAGGGATTTGCCGATAAGATTCGCTATGCTCAGTTTTTGCACGATGCTTCTGAGATTAAAATGGGCAAACCACATGGTGCATGGATAAAACAAGAAACAGATGAAAGCGATATAAATCTATTGCTGCCTATCAATAAACCCAAGGTTGAAATCCCAGTGATTGAAATCTTTCTAAAGAATTAAGTGAAGTCTTTTATGTATATCCGCAATGATACCAGTAATCACAGCAATCACCGAAGTCTCAGAAAAGCCTTATTTCATTCTGGGGATTCTGTAGGTTCTGTGAGGAATAAAATCTACTGGCAAGAAAGCGTATAATCAAACCTTAAACCCGGAATATGCATTAGCCTATCTGTTTCGACCTGAAACTGCTTCAAAATCAGCCGTTTCACTTTAGTTTTCGGCATAACCGTAGCGGTGCTACGCTAATGCCTCCAAACTAACTGATTTTCTTGCAATTTCAGCTCTCACTACGATTCCTAACGCATAATCCGGGTTAAAAAAGATGCACAATCCAATTAATCTGCAAAAAAAATGAAGACTAATCTTATTTATTTCTTTGTTGCTGCTCTAATGGTATCATGTAATAGCCTACAGCCCTATTCCAAAGGTACCTACGGGTATGACGTAGCCTTCTTTGAGCAGCAGGCAATGGAAATGATCCAGTTGAAGGATGATGACAGTGGCGCAGCAGTGCTTATATCTCCAGGATATCAAGGAAGGATAATGACCAGTACTTCCAATGGTAAGGAAGGCCAGAGCTTTGGTTGGATCAACCATGACTATATCGAAGCAGGAGAGACCAATACTAAGTTCAATCCATTTGGTGGAGAAGAGCGGTTTTGGTTAGGGCCGGAAGGAGGCCCTTTTTCTATTTATTTTGAGCAAGGGGATGAGCAGGATTTTGACCATTGGAAAGTGCCCAATGTGCTCGATACGGAGGCTTTCGAAGTGGTGGAAAAGGACGATCGGATGGTGCAGTTTCATAAAACCTTCCAATTGGAAAATGCCTCAGGAACTTCCCTAAATATAGGAGTAGACCGTACTATTACACTTTTGGGAATAAAGGAAACAGAAGAAACGCTGAAATCCTCCCTCCATTCTGCCATCGATTGGGTAGGCTATGAATCGGAGAATATCATCACCAATAAAGGAGAAAATACCTGGGATGAAAATACCGGTTTCCTGTCCATATGGTTATTGTCCATGTTTAATCCATCTGAAAAAGGGGTGGTTTTCATGCCCTATCATGAAGGAAGCAAGGAGGAGCTTGGTAAGATTGTGGAAGACAATTATTTCGGAAAGGTCCCGTCGGATAGGCTCATCGTAAAAGATGGCATGGTTTATTTTAAAGTAGACGGTACATACCGGAGCAAGATTGGGCTGTCTCCGGAGCGATCCACCCCTTATAGTGGAAGCTACGATCCTAAGACAAACAGCTTGACCATTCTCTGGTATTCCAAGCCCACCACACCTAAAAGGTATGTCAATTCAAAATGGGGAGAGCAAGAGGACCCCTTAAAAGGGGATGCTTTGAATTCCTATAATGATGGCCCCGTGGCTGATGGATCTATACTAGGGCCGTTTTATGAGATAGAAAGTTCCTCGCCCGCTGCTCTACTCGGACCTAAAGAAAGCATGAAACATACCCAACGGATATTCCATATCAGCGGTAAAGAAGAACAGTTGGACGAAATAGTTCAAAAGCTATTTCATGTGTCCTTGACAGAGATTAAAGCGGTTTTTGGTGAACATTAACTATATACCCTATACTATGTTTAGAATGAATTTATGGCCTTTGGCCTTAATAGCAATAGCCTTATCTGCGTGTAATGGATCATCGCAAACGAACGATGACCACACCGCAACCGAAAAAACCAATATAGTCCTTATCATGGTGGATGACTTGGGGTATTCGGATGTAGGCTATATGAATCATAAGCCTGGGATCAACACGCCCAATATCGACCAGCTGGCCGCCAGCGGAATGGTATTTACGGATGCGTATGCTGCGGCTCCGGTGTGTTCGCCGACCCGTGCCAGTCTAATGACGGGAAAATATCCAGCAACTGTAAAATTAACTTGCCACATTCCCGGTATGGGAATGGAAAAGTACATGGATAAGCTCAGCGAAGGCCAAAAATTAAGGGAAGGTTATTTCTTGGACCATTTGCCACTCACTGAGACAACCGTAGCGGAAGCCTTAAAAGAGCAAGGATATACCACAGGATATATAGGAAAATGGCACCTTGGAGGTGAGGGCTCCATCTATACCAAAGATGGTATTGTGAATGCTAATTATCATCCTGAAAAACAAGGGTTTGATGTGAATATCGGTGGTTGCGCTTATGGTCAGCCCAAGAGCTATTTTGACCCTTACAGCAATGGTACCATCGAGGACCGTAAGGAGGGAGAATACTTGACCGATAGGCTTGGTGATGAGGCGGTTCGGTTTATAGAGGAAAACAAGGAGGGGCCTTTTTTTCTGAACTTGGCTACCTACACGGTGCATACACCACTGAGCGCGCCTGAAGCGACGGTCGAAAAATATGAGGGGAATAAGTACTTTGCCATGATCGAAAAACTCGACCAAAATGTAGGCAAGGTGATGGATAAATTGAATGAATTGGAATTATTGGAAAACACAATGGTGGTTTTTTATTCCGATAATGGAGGCCTGTGGGGCAACAAGCCCTTAAAGGGAAAGAAAGGAACTTTATATGAAGGAGGGATAAGAGTTCCGATGATAGTAAGTCAGCCAGGGAAAATCAAAGCAGGAAGTCAGTCTGCGGAGCCGGTTACGACAGTCGATTTTTTCCCTACTTTTTTGGAGATCGCTGGTGGCGCAGCTGCTAATTATCCCGGACTTGAAGGGAAGCATTTGCAGCCCTTGATATATGGAAAAGGCGGTTTTGAAGAACGGGCGATCTATTGGCATTTTCCACATCACCGCAAAGAGGGGCTTTCTATGGGAGCCGCTATCCGGCAAGGGGATTGGAAGTTGATTAAGGAATTTGAATCCGAGCAGGTTTACCTCTTTAATTTAAGGGATGACCTTGGAGAAGAAAATAACCTTTCGGCGGCAAACCCTGAAAAGAGAGATGAACTACTGGCCAAACTGGAAGGATGGCAGAAAGAGGTGGATGCCGAAATGCCAGCAAAGAATGAACAAAATTAACATTAGAAACATAAAACACTATAAAATAACCTAAGATGCTGCATAAACTCGTATTGATTGTTGCTTTCATGGGGAGTCTTGTTTCTTGTAAGAAACCATTGGACAATTTCCATATTGCCTCCCCTAACGAAGAGGTTTCCATTGATATCAAACTGGTAGAGAATAAGATTAACTACCGGGTCAATCAGAAGGGAAAAGAGAGAATTGGTTTTTCTGAATTAGAAATATTCGACAATGGTAACGTGACCATATTGGGAGCTAAGGAGATAGAGAGTGACAGTACCTGGCAGCCCGTGTGGGGGCAGCATAGCAGCATAAGGGATCACTTCAAAGCCCTTCAATTGGAGGTAGATTTCGATGGGGTAGGAGGCAAGTTGCTGGCAAGGGCCTATGACCAGGGCGTGGCTTTTCGGATTATCCTTAATGAAGGCGATAAACCTACAGCCGCTGACTTTAAGTGCACCTATAATTTGCCTGAGGGAAGTAATTATTTTTTCCCGAAGGGAGAAACAGAACCCGTAGGACCCGTGAAGTTTGCTGGGCTGAGGGAAGTAGTCACGCAAGAAGATGGGAAAGTGAAGAAATTCAGCGTTCCATTGGTAGTTGAGTCTTCAGATCAATCCTATATAGCCTTGCTTGAGTCTGATTTATATGCTGCAAGGGGAATTGACCCGATGCGGCTGAATATCGGGGAAGCGTCCGGGAATATTGCCGCTGTAAACTCCGTATCCTTAAACGAAGAGGAATGGACAAGTCCTTGGAGGGTGATTTTATTGGGCAACTCTGCTGGAGATTTGGTGGTGAATACCGTGCCAGTTAATCTGGCTACCCCCACACAGCTTGATAATACGGATTGGATAAAGCCGGGAAAAACGTTATGGGACTGGCGAGTCCATGGCTACACAGCTCCCGATGGGTTTGTGTATGGTATCAATACGGAGAGTTATTTTAGGTTTATCGATTTTGCCGCAGAAAAAGGGATCAGGTATTTCTTGATAGACGATTCTTGGTACAAGCACGTCAGTAAGGGACATTTCGAATTGTCAGATCAGTTGGACTTACAAGAGGTGATTGATTATGCTGCAAAAAAAGAGGTGGAATTGATCCTATATTATGATCGAAAACACGGCGAATACGGTGATGAAGGTCTTTTTCCTTATTATCAGTCGTTGGGGATGAAAGGGATCAAGTACGGCTTTATGGGAAGTGATGTGGACTTTACACGAGCAGCTATCCAAAAAAGTGCCGAAAGCCATTTGTTGATTGATTTTCACGATGGACCAGTTCCATTTACGGGTATTAGACGTACCTATCCCAATGCGATCACCAGGGAATATTGTCATGCACAGCAGGATTCCCGAAGGGCCTTTACTCCAGAGTCCTTTATCAAAATGGCATTGATCAATGCCATTACAGGGCCATTGGACATGAACAACGGTAATTTTGACCTAACAGGAATCAACAGTGGCAAACGTCAAAAGGGGCCCAGAAAAACCAATTCTTATGTGTCAACGGTGGTCTCTGAAGCAGCGAGAACATTGGTGATTTTTAGCGGTTTGGTATGCATCCCCGATGCGCCGGAAGCTTATTCTGCCAAAGCCGACCTGTTTGAGTTCATTCAGAAACTGCCGGTGGGAAAATGGGACGAAAGCCGTATCCTTCATTCCGATCTCAGCAAATACATTACCACCGCTAGGCGACATGGCGAAGAGTGGTTCATTGGCAGTGTTTATAACCAAGAAGGAGGCGCCTTGGATATACAGCTTGACTTTCTGGAAGAAGGGAAACAATACGAGGTGACTTTTTATGAAGATACTCCAGAAACCCACGGCAAAACGAATCCTGAAGCCTATCAAGTAAGAACAGGGAAGGTAAAAAAAGGTGATGTGATAGAAGCTGTAATGGCCCCAGGAGGGGGACACTGTATGTGGATAAGACCGTCCAAATAACCCATGTCTGGAATGATAAGGACCATTTTATGGAGCTGTTTACTGATAGTGGTAGCTACTCAGGCAAAAGCACAAACCGTGCTTCGCTATGATGAGCCTGCCAGCAAATTCACCACAGCACAGCGAGAAGACCCCAACAAAAAAGGATATATGCAAGAGGCCTTGCCACTGGGCAATGGTCGTTTGGGAGCCATGTTCTCTGGTGGCATTGAGGAGGAGCACCTGCTGATCAATGATATCACGGTATGGATGAACAGTAAACGGGGGCTTGATGAAGTGGCTCAATCAGGTACAAGAATAGGGGCTTACCGGGAATTTGATAAAGTGCGTGAGGCATACAGGAATGGAAACTACGGCACTTCGGAAAACAGCATGGAAGCGATGTCCACAAAGTACCTCAGCAGCACGCAGCCTTTGGGGAATTATGCGCCTTTTGCGGATTTGTACATTTCCACGGGGCACGATAGTGCACAAGTAAGCGCCTACAGTCGCTCACTAGATGCCCGCACAGGAGTGGGGAAGGTAAGCTACAGCATAGGTGAAGGTCATTTTACCCGAGAGTACTTCTGTAGCCATCCCAATGATGTGGTAGCCCTCCGGTACACCGCTAGTAACGCTACGATGGACCTTGACATAAGAGTGGAGACTTTTCATGATATAAAGAATGTCAAGGCAGAGGGGAATTATGTGGTGCTGACAGGAGAAGTCCCCATGGTAAAAGATGCTATTGGCTTTCAGCAGATGGTCTATATTGATCCGGGTAAAGGGAAGCTAGTGCCCCAAGAGGATGGCTCCATGCGGGTCGTTGGTGCCACGAAGGTGAAGGTCTATCTATCAGCCTATACTGATTACTTGCCCGTTTATCCATCATTTAAGGGGAGGAATTATGCAGCTGATAATAAAAAGAACATTCAGGCAGCGGTTGGTTTGGGATATGATAGGCTCAGAAGTGTTCACGAGAAGGATGTATCTTCCCTTATGGACCGTTGTCAGCTTCATTTGGATTACCAGCCTTCCGGGATGACCACTGACAGGTTGGTCAAAAAAGGGGCTAGCCTGGAACTGGAGAACCTCTATTTTAATTACTCACGGTATTTGCAACTGAGCTGTTCGCGTACTGCGCCGGTTCCATCCAACTTACAAGGGCTATGGAACGGCCATTTGGATCCAGCGTGGAACTGTGATTATCATACGGATATTAATGTAGAAATGAATTATTGGATGGTGGATCCTGCTAACTTGTCGGAGTCTTTTCGTCCTTATGTGGAATGGATGAAAGTCCTGGCCCAGTCAGGCGCCCATACTGCGCGTGAAACCTTCGGTATCAACGAAGGCTGGAGTGTGGGGCTGAATGGAAATGTCTTCGGCTTCACCGCCCAAAATGAACATGGCCGTCGTCACCAGCAGGCCGGACATTGGCTTAGCCAAAACCTATTTGATCATTATGCCTTTACCCAAGATCGTGACTACCTAGAAGAGATTTATCCCATTCTGAAAGGAGCTGCCGAATTCTTTGTGGCACATCTCGCTCCTTGGAAGGATGGTTCATTGGTGGTCTACCCCACTTGGTCTCCCGAAAATGCCTATCTCGTAGAGGAATATGGTAAACTGAACAAACAGACTTATGGCGCTGCTTGGGACCAGCAGTTGGTATTGAACCTCTTTACCGATTGTATAGAGGCTGCCACATTGCTGGGTAAGGATAAGGGATTTCGAAGAAGTCTTCAGGAAATGATTCCGCAATTGAGCCCGCAAAAAATCGGACAATATGGGCAAATACAGGAGTGGCCGGAAGACTGGGACAGTCCGACGGACCAACACCGTCATATTTCACATTTGATAGCCCTGCATCCGGGAAGGGATTTTTCTCCATTGACGACCAAAGAACTGGTGGATGCATCACTGGTGACCATGGAGCATCGTGGGGATATCTCTACTGGCTGGAGTACCGCTTGGAAAACCTGTTTTTGGGCTCGCCTTCATAATGGGGACAAGGCGCACCAATTTTACCAATTCTTAACTGCAGAGCGTGCTTACCCTAATCTATTTGATTTTCATCCTCCCTTTCAGATTGATGGCAACTTTGGCGGAGCTGCCGGGGTATGTGAGATGCTGTTGCAGAGTCACCTGCGAAGCGTGGAAGCCGAAGCCACTACCATAGAAGATGCTGCTTTTATTGCCTATAAAAAAGATACGGATCAGCCTGAGCATTTCTTGCCCGTCGTTCCCGATGAATCCTTGGCCGAAGCGCCCTATATCCTTCATTTGTTACCTGCTTTACCTTCGGCATGGCCGAATGGTGAAATCATTGGGCTGCGTGCCCGTGGTGGTTTTGAAGTGGATATTATTTGGGAGAATGGAAAATTGGCTGAGGCCAAAATACACGCCACTGCCGACGGGGATTTTAGGATCTACTCAGAAGGCAAACTAAGTAAAGTAATTTCTTTGAAAAAAGGGGAGGAAATAGTTATTGACAATTGAATTACATCTATTTTGAATAAGAGCACATGAAATTTAATATAGGCATATTGATAATAATGTTTTTTATGTTAGGGATGTGTCCGAAGGGTTCCTTGGCACAGGAAGCGGGCTTTTCTCCACCCAATATCGTATTCGTATTGGCAGATGACATGGCCTGGGCGGATGTGGGATATAACGGTCAAGAATATTTTGAAACACCCAATATCGATCAATTGACAGTGGATGGGATGCGCTTTGACCATGCCTACTCCGGGGCTTCGGTCTGCTCACCCTCACGTGCTTGCCTGATTTCTGGCATGTATTCACCGCGGCATAGCATTTATCACCCTGGTAATCGTGCCCGTGGCAAACTGGAATATATGAAGTTAGCCGTTCCGAACAGGGAGGTGAAAAATGATACTTACGATTGGTTTCAAGCGATAGGAGACCTAGAACCAGACGTCAATTCCTTGGCAAAGGTGCTAAAACCCGCTGGCTATGTGACTGCAAGGTGCGGCAAGTGGCATGTGGGAGAAAATGAGCAGGGATTTGATTATAGCATGGATGTTCACAGAGGCTGGGAAGACAAAGCTTCCGCTAGGAAACTTACCGATGCAGGAATTGAGTTTATCCGCAACAACAAAGACCGTCCATTTTTCCTTTATTTGGCCCATCATGAAGTGCATAAACCCTTAGTGGCTGACTCGGCTCTTATCGAAAAGTACAAAGCCAAAAAGGCACAGACAGGAGGGGATTTCAACCCGGTATATGCCGCTATGATGGAAGCCACCGATCATTCTGTAGGGCGGCTTCGCGAGGAGTTGCGCGAGTTGGGGTTAGAGGAAAACACCTTGTTCATATTTGCCTCTGACAATGGCGGCTTTCCCGATGCCACTGACAATCTTCCTTTATATGGCTATAAGGGGACCTTATATGAAGGAGGCATCCGGATCCCTACCTGCATGGTGTGGCCAGGGAGGATCCGTCCGGGATCGGCCAATGCTACTCCGATTACTTTTGTGGACTATCTGCCCACCTTTGCTGATATTGCCGGGACATCGCTGGAGAAAAGCACCTACCCGGTGGACGGGGTTTCTATGCTGCCATTAATGGAAGGGAAAACGCTCTCTGAACGTGCTATTTTCTGGCACTTTCCGCTTTATGCAAATATCGACCACGGGGTTTATTCGGGGACTTTTCCTGTCTTGGGCACGGATCATATGTATTGGCGTGGTGTCCCAGCGACCGTGATCCGGAGGGGAAAGTATAAACTGATCTATTATTATGAAGATAAGTCCATAAAGTTATTTGATGTGGTCAATGATAAGGGAGAATCAAAAGATCTCTCTGAGGAGAAGCCGGCAATAGCAGCAAACTTATTGACAGAGTTAAAGGCCTGGACTGCAGCCGTGGATGCTCCAGTTCCAGATAGAATTAATCCCGTGTTTAATCCCAACTGATGAGGGGAAGGGGTATGGAGGTGCTTTTATGTACACCATATCAGAATAGTTTTTCTTAGGTCTGGGAAGTGAAAACTACGGAAAAGAAGTTGTTTTCTATGAAGTACAAAATGTAACGTTATTATGATAAGAGCATGTGTTGTGGTGGGATATATACTGTTTTTGAGTGCATGTAGCCTCAAAAAAACAGATAGCAAACCCAATTTTATCATCATTTTCACTGATGATCAGGGCTATCAGGACCTGGGTTGTTTTGGCTCGCCGGATATCAGGACACCGAATATAGATAGAATGGCCAGTGAGGGGATGAAATTCACCAGTTTTTATGCCCAGACAGTCTGTGGGCCATCTAGAGCAGCTTTGATGACGGGGAGTTACCCAATGCGAAATGCCCGGAATGATAACGGCGAGGCTCCACATCCTAAACTGTCCCTGAGCGAAGTTACGATAGCCGAAGTACTCAAACCCGTTGGTTATGCCACGGGTATGATTGGAAAGTGGGATTTGGCCGGACATAATCCCGAAAAATTCAATCCCGATTTGCTTCCGGCCCATCAAGGGTTCGATGACTCGTTCCTTACGCCTACAAGCAACGATTCCCGGGTGCATTTAATCCGCAATAAAGAACTGGTAGCGCTAAATACTGACATGTCTACCCTTACGAGACGGTACACGGATGAGGCCATTGATTTTATTGACAAGCATCAGGAGCAGCCGTTTTTTTTATATCTCGCACATACCATGCCCCATACCAAGCTAGCTGTTTCTGATGAGTTTAAAGGGAAATCAGCGGGAGGTTTTTATGGGGATGTGATTGAGGAAATTGATTTTAATGTTGGGCGGCTCTTGGACAAGGTAAAGGAATTGGGTTTGGACGAAAATACCTACGTGATTTTTACCAGTGATAATGGGCCATGGTGGATTAAAGGAGATCATGCCGGACATGCAGCCCCTCTCCGTGGTGCCAAAACCTCCGCTTGGGAGGGTGGTTTTAGGGTGCCTTTTATCATTCGGGCACCAGGGAATGTCCCTGCTGGGACGACTTCTGACCAAGTGACTGCCACCATCGATTTGCTGCCGACTATTGCTGAGATAGCAGGGGCGAAGCTTCCTAGCGACCGGGTGATTGATGGATTGGATATTTCGGATATTATGCATGGGAATACCAAAACATTGGATCGGCCATATTTCTATTACGCACATCAGGAATTACGGGCAGTGCGAAAGGGAAAGTGGAAGCTGCATTTACCTCACCACCCATCTTCTGGTCTTATCAACTACACCAAGTGGCCTGTTCACATAGCTCCTGAAGACCGGGTTTTGTTTACCAAGCATGTGCTGTATGATTTGGAAAATGATATTGGGGAAACTACCGATGTCTCTGCCCAAAATCCTGAAATAGTGGAAGAACTTAACCAGCTTCTTGACTGGGCCAAAAAGGATATCGGTGACTATGAAAAACGGGGTGAAAATGCCCGCCCTCTTGGAAATGAGCCTTATTTTACGCCCAACGATCTTATTCCTTCAAAATAACTATAACCATATGATGAGCCCATTTAAAACCCACCTGTTTCCAAGTCTGACGATCAGTATAAAGCCAGTTCTTTTGGCACTCTTATGCTGTAGTTATTTGAGCTGCATTGCCCAAGAAAAACCCAATGTAATCATTCTTTTTGCAGATGATCTGGGGTACGGAGACTTAAGCAGTTTTGGGGCACAAGATGTGAAGACGCCCCATATAGATGAGCTGGCCAGCGAAGGGATCAGGTTTACCGATTTTCAGGTGGCTTCCTCTGTTTGTAGTCCGTCGAGAGCGGCGCTACTCACTGGGCGTTACCCGATGAGGTGTGGGTTTCCTGTGGCTCAGGGTAAAATCGAAAAACATAAAGATTATGGATTACATCCTGATGAGATCACCATTGCGGATTTACTGTTGAAGGAAGATTATGCGACCATGGCCATTGGGAAGTGGCACCTCGGGTTTAATGTCGGCGCACAGCCTGTAGATCATGGTTTTCAGCAGTTTTATGGTTTGCAATCCAATTGGCACAAAAGTCACCCTGAATTAGATGATGTCTATAATAACCGTGAAGTAGTAAAAGAGAATGTGGCTTTCGAATCACTAATTGGTGACTATACCCAAAAGGCAATTGCGTATATCGAAGAAAATAAGGAGAACCCTTTTTTCCTCTATTTGGCTTACCATTCTGTTCACTCTCCCATTATGCCAAACGATGCCTTTAAAGGAACTTCAAAAGGGAGCCTATATGGAGATTTTGTACAGGAATTGGATCATTATGTCGGGGAATTACTGAATGCACTTAGTGAAAATGGGTTGGATGAGGATACCTTGGTGATATTCTTATCTGACAATGGCCCTGCTATATGTCATTTTGGAGGCTCTGCTGGAGCACTAAATGGAGGCAAGTACAGCACCATGGAAGGTGGTTTTCGTATCCCGGCCATCATAAGGTGGAAGGGGAAAATACCAAGTGGTACAAACAACACCCTTTTATCGTCCATGGATCTCTTACCTACGATAGCCAATCTAGCAGGAGCAAAACTTCCCGATGATAGAACCATCGATGGGAAAGATATCACGCCCATCTTGGAGTCAGGACAAGGTACTTCCCCCCATCAATATTTGTACTATTATAATGGGATCAACTTACAGGCCATAAGAAAAGGAAAGTGGAAACTCCACCTTCCCAGAACGGTAGAAGACCAGCCGTTTTGGTCAAAAAATGACAACGCCAAACCCTTTGGCGGAAAGAACCTAAAGAACATCTCATGCAAGGGGTTGGAAGCATTGAAAAGACCGCTGTTGTTCAATTTGGATAATGATATGGGAGAGTTGACCGATATTTCTGATGCGCATCCAGAAGTGGTCAAAGAGCTGCTGCTGGAAGCAGAGAGGGTGAGGGCAGAGCTTGGTGATGTAGGTCAAGTAGGAAGTGACCAACGAGTGCCTCCCTTCGATGATATTCAAGAAAAGTTCTAAGCCTAAACAACCCAATTGAAATGAAATTGAATCATAAGTCCTTAAGGAACATGAAATTAAGTGTGTTTATTTTACTGGTTTGTTTCAGTAGTTCCTTAAGGTCACAGGCACAAGACAAGCCCAATATCATTTTAATTTTTGTAGATGATTTAGGCTATGGTGATTTGGGGTGTTATGGTTCTCCAACTATTGAAACTCCCCATATTGACCGCATGGCTTCTGAGGGAATACGATTTACTAGTTTTTATGCAGCAGCAGTTTGTGGCCCTTCTCGGGCACAATTAATGACGGGGTCTTATCATTCGCGAGTGAGTCACTCATTTAACGAATTACCTGAATCCCAATATGGACTTCACTCAAATGAGACTACCATTCCAGAACTTCTTAAAACAGCGGGATACAAGACCATGCATATTGGCAAATGGCATTTAGGTGATGCTCCGGAATTTCTCCCAACTCGGCAAGGTTTTGACAAGTTTTTTGGATTTCCCTACTCACATGATATGTGGCCGTACCATTGTAATACAACTGTAAAAGATTTAAAAGATACCGCCTTGATGCAACAAATACTTGAGCGAGCTGATGAGGTTGGCTATACTGTTGGGGGCGAATGGAGCTTTCCTCCCTTGCCCTTAATGGAAGATGAAGAAGTGATTGAACTAAATCCGGATCAAGTTCAAATGACCACTCGTTTTACAGAAAAGGCTATTGAATTTATTGAAAATAATTCCCGTCAACCTTTTTTCTTATACTTGGCCCATACCATGCCCCATACACCATTGTTTGCCAGCGATAAGTTTAAGGGCAAGTCAGACAGGGGATTGTATGGCGATGCCATTATGGAAGTTGATTGGAGTTGTGGGCAGATAATAGAAAAACTGAAAGAGTTGGGAATAGATAATAACACCTTGGTGGTTTTTTCTTCAGATAATGGCCCAACCCCTAAATATGGTACTGATGGTGGTTCAGCAGGGCCTCTTAGGGGAGCAAAAGGAAGCTTGTATGAGGGAGGCATACGCGTTCCTGCTATTTTTAGATGGACTGGAAATATTCTGGGAGGTAGGCGTACCAATGCTATGGCCAGTACCATTGATCTGCTTCCTACCTTTGCTCACTTGGCAGGAGCTGAAATACCAGGCGATAGGATTATAGATGGAACCAACTTATCATCTTTGCTCATGGGGAAAAAAGAGACTTCTCCACATAGATTCTTGCATTATTTTGGAGGAAGTCAAGCCAAAGCCCCGGCTAACTATAGGGCGATACGAGATGACAAGTGGAAAATGTTCTTGAAAAATAATTCTTCAGGCGAGTTAGCACCATTGGAATTATATAATCTTGAAAAAGATCCTTCTGAGAAGTATGATAAGTTAAAACAACATCCCGAAATCTCAAATAGATTACTCAAGGAAGCTGAGATTTTCTATGCTGAACTGGAAAAAAACAAAAGACCAGTAGGGGAATTGAATTCAAATACTAAATAGCTATGATGAGATGTTTTAAAATTTTGGCACAGGGCTTCTTTTTGTTTTATGGTTTGTATCCTTGCATGGCCGATCAAATCAAGAATAGGACACCCAATATCATCTTCATCATGGCGGATGATCTGGGCTGGCAGGATGTAGGGTTTATGGGGAGTCAGTGGTTTGAAACGCCCAACTTGGATAAAGTGGCGGAGGAAAGCCTTGTTTTTACCAATGCGTATATGTACCCTACTTGTTCTCCATCCAGAGCGGCTTTGTTGACAGGGAAACAGTCCTTCAGGACAGGCGTGTACAATGTTCCCGTGTTAGAAAAAGGAGACAACAACCATAATATTTTTTCACGCTGGACGGTGGGGTTAGAGCATACCATGTATGCAGCGCCCTTGAAAGAAGCAGGGTATAGGTCTATCCATTTAGGAAAGTGGCATGTGGTAGGCCCCCATCCCGATGAAGAGACCGATTACCCATTTGTGAAACCATTAAAGCAGCCTGCAAATGGGAGCTTTGACTGGTTAGAAAAACACAAATCAGCAAAGATTCAGCAATACTATCCCACAGGAAAGGGATTTCATGAAAATGTAGGAGGAACTTGGTGGGGGGATCCTGCCAGAGGATATGAAGCAGGGTATCGTTCAGAGAGCGGTGGTTATATAGCACCGTTCAACAACCCGTTTATAGAAGAAAAAGAAAGTGATGAATGGCTTACTGACAGGCTTACGGACGAAGCCATTGATTTTATCAAAAGGAATAAAGACCAACCCTTTTTTGTCAACCTTCATTACTATGCCCCGCATCGCCCCACGGTGCCAAGAAACGAAGAGTGGCTTCAGAAGTTTTTGGAGAAGTCTCCTGATGAACACACGGGACAGGGCAGTAATAATCTTGAAGAAATAGCCGGTTACGCCACCATGATCGCCTCCCTTGATGAAAATGTGCAGCGTATTTTTGATTATTTGGATAAGGAAGGACTACGAGAAAATACATTGGTGATCTTTACTTCCGATAATGGGTTTAACGGGCTGCAGAGTGGTACCAATACGCTTCGAGGTGCCAAAGGGACCGTTTATGAAGGCGGCATCCGAGTACCAGCTTTAGTAAACTGGAAAGGACAGGTAGCGCCGGGGGTTTCGGATGTGCCGGTCAGTGGTATGGACTATTTCCCTACATTTTTGGAATTGGCAGGTGTCAATAACTATACGGGTGTTTTGGATGGAGAAAGCCTGGTACCACTTCTGGAACAACGTGAACTTAAGGAGCGACCGCTTTTTTGGCATATTGCCAGCACCTATAAAAATCCCCCTTGCTCCATAATAAGAAAAGGTAAATGGAAATTGATCCAATTTTTACTTGATGGAGAAATAGAACTTTACGATTTGGAAAAAGACGTCAAAGAGTCAAACAACCTAGCGGATGAAAGACCAGTAATATCTGCTCAGTTGGTAGATGAACTTACCAAGTGGAGAAAGCAGCATCAAGTACCACTTCCTTCCGCTTCTAAATTGGTCTTTTAACCCGGGGGTTGAGATGTTAAGAAAGTAAGGTAAAGTAGCTGGCTTAATTTTCACAACCACATTAGACACATAGGGCACAATAGGAGAAAGTATCCAAAAACCATTCCCCTTGCAGGCTGAAAGCCTAGTTCAACACCTTCATCTAGCCATACCAAATTCCACGCTATAGAAGCCTTCCGGACTTAGATGGAATGATGTATAGAGAACACTTGTGCACAGGTGTGTACAGAATAAAGGGAGGATTTATGCTTAATGTTGCTTTCTAAATAGTAGATTGTAAAAGGATTTATATCATTAATAATTGGTCATAAACAATAAAACCCAAAGTAAAACCATATGAATAGGGGTGTGCTCCTGATTATGTTCTTCTTAGTAGTGGTGTTTTCTAGCCTTCAAGCTCAAGCACAACCACTCTACAACAGCCGTCCTGGCCTTATTCTCCTAATGAAGGATGATCAGGGTATCGATGATTTGGTCTGTATGGGAAACAAGGCCGTAATCCCCTCTCATATAGATCACTTTTATAGACATTCCACACGTTTTTCTTACTTCTGCGTCAGCCCTACTTATGCTCCCATGAGAGCGACATGTATGAGCGGATATTTGCCATTTGAGGGAGGAACCCAAGTTCCTGCTTTTTGGTACAGGAAAGAAAAATTAGAAGAAAGAAAAGACATAGATGGCCTTACTGCGCATATTGATTTATACCAGCCCTTTTGTGAAGTGGCAGGAGCCAAGCTCCGCGTAAAAATGCACCTATTGTCGGAGAGGTATTTGGTACCACTTCCGGATTAGCTAAACGGCAGTGATTCCGGATAGAACCTTGTAGATAATGAATTACCCCAAAAATAACCTGTATACTATGACGTATAAAATGAAAATTGCATTAAAAACACTCGTTTTCCTTGTAGGAGGGATATGGTTTTGCCAGTATGAGGCTGTAGCACAAAAAAAGCCCAATGTTATCTTTGTCATCACCGATGACCAAGGGACTGGGGACTTAGGCGCATCAGGTAATCCCTATATCAAAACGCCCCACCTGGACGCCTTCTATGATGATGCTGTCAGGTTTACCAACTATCACGTCTCCACTACTTGTGCACCCACCAGAGGAGCTATCATGACGGGGAGGCACACTAACCGTGTCAATGTGTTTCATACCATTACGGGGCGTTCACTGCTTTTTGAAGATGAAGTGATATTGCCCCAGGTGTTTGCCCAAAACGGCTATACCAATGGTATGTTTGGTAAATGGCACTTAGGCGATAATTATCCGTTTAGACCGGAGGATAGAGGGTTTCATGAAGTAGTTCGCCATGGTGGGGGCGGCATTAGCCAAGGTCCTGACTACTGGGGCAATGACTATTTTGATGACACCTATTGGCACAATGGCGAGCTGGAAAAATATCAAGGGTATTGCACAGATGTATTCTTTTCGGAGGCCATGGATTTTATTGAAGAAAATAAGGATAAGCCATTTTTTGCCTATATATCCACCAATGCACCCCATGCGCCCCTGAACGTACCTAAGGAGTATTTGGACATGTATATGGATATCAATGATGAAGAACTCCCAGAGCGATTCAAGCGATTTTACGGCATGATTACCAATATCGATGACAACTTTAAACGACTTCAAGAGAAGCTCGATGAGCTTGGGCTGACAGAAAACACCATACTGGTATTTACTACTGATAATGGAACTGCCGGAGGAAAGAGGGTTTATGATGGCGGCTTGAGGGGCAGTAAAGGCAGTGTGTACGAGGGAGGTCACCGTGTGCCTTTGTTTATCCGTTGGCCGGATGGGCAGCTGACAGGAGGTAAAGACATTGATAAACTTGTGGCGCACTATGATTTGCTGCCCACGTTTGTGGATCTTCTGGGCTTTGATTTTAATCCCGTAAAATCCCTTGATGGTGTAAGCCTAAAACCATTAATGGCTGATAATCCACAATCATGGCCAAACAGGATCTTATATGTGGATACCCAACGGCTACAGAACCTGGTGAAGTACAAAAACTATTCAGTAATGGATGAAAGATGGCGATTGGTGGATGGGGAAGAACTGTATGATATGAGTACAGATAAGATCCAATCCAAGAATGTTATCGATCAGCATCCATTGGTGGCAGAAAAGCTAGCTGTGGGGTATGAAAAATGGTGGGAGTCCATAATGGCTGAGGGGCCAAACGAACGGTATGCCTATATAAAAGTAGGTTCTGATGAGGAAAATCCAAGTCGCATTTCTGCCCATGATATGTTGACCGGAAAACATGGGCACGCTTGGCACCAAGATGGAGCCACCAATGCCTCGCAGGCGACTGGACGGTGGAAAATAGCGTTTGTCGAGGATGGAGAGTACTCCATTACCCTGAGGAGGTTTCCTCGAGAAAGTGGCTTGGGCATAAATGCTGTTTTTCCCGCCGGGGATAAACCCATAGAGCTGGAAAGGGATATGCAGGCCAGCACAAAGAGCGACTTTAAAGAGGCTTATTTGTACGTGGCAAACCTGTCCAAAACCGAAAGTATCCAATCAGGCCAAGAAGAGGTGACCTTTACGGGGAAGATTTCCGCAGGTAAATACGATATGGAAGCACAGCTCATTGATTCCAACGATCGGGTGCACCCAGCTTACTATGTCTATATCGAAAAATTAAGATGATACCCTTGGTTTCCAAAGAAAGTCCCTGGTCTTATTCCTCCGGTGCAACACTCGAAGGTGCTGTGAAATACTTGTTGATCATTTTCATCCTAATAGGAGGAAGCATAATCGGTCCCACCTACGCAAGGGCGATTCAAGAGGCTGATTTTTATGTATCACCACAAGGGTCGGACGATTGGTCCGGCACCTTGTCTTCGCCCAATAGCGATGCGTCAGATGGACCCTTTGCTAGCTTGGAAAGAGCCCGAGATGCCGTGAGAGAGCTAAAGAAAGACCAAAAAAAGGCAATAGTCGTCCAAGTGAGAGAAGGTGTCTATCGGCTAAGGGAGACCGTGGTTTTTGGGGTGGAAGATTCAGGAGAAGGCACAAATACCATTAGCTACGAGGCCTATCCTGACGAAACTCCAGTCTTCAGTTCAGGCCAGCAGATCACAGGTTGGAAACGAGTGACTTCAGACCTTCCCGGTTTGCCGGAAGTAGCGCGCGGGAATATTTGGGTAGCCAATATCTCCCAAAAGTTCTTTACACTCTATGATGCTGATGGGCTTTTGCCCCGTGCACGTTCAGACGGCTTTATCTCCCTGGATGGTGGAAACGGAAGAAACCGGCTGCATTTTCCGGCAGGAACCATCAAGGACTGGTCTAATCTATCGGATGTGGAAATTATCGTACGTCCGCATCACGCTTGGATCACGAATATTCTACCCTTGGAATCTGTAAATGAAGAGACGAATATCGCTACTACTTCTCTCGATGCCACCTACGCAATGAACAAGCTCCATTTTTTGCCAGATACTAAAAACTGCTGGATCGAGAATGTACTGGAGGAACTTGATGAGCCTGGAGAGTGGGTGTTGAACACCACATCAGGCAAGCTATATCTATGGAGGCGAAATGATTCGCCCGTGGTAGCTCCTACATTAAATGAATTGATTAGGGTAGAAGGAAGGATCGATTATGATGGGCCTTCAGATGAACCTGTCAGGAACCTTCGTTTTAAAGGCCTGACATTTAAGCATGGCAAACGTTATCAACTTTCCCCTGAAGACAAAGGACTCCAGCACGATTGGGATATGCTGGATAAGGACAATGCGATATTACGGCTACGAGGAACCGAAAACTGTGTGGTGGAGAGCTGTCATTTCTTGCACAGCGGGAGTGGAGCGATTCGGGTGGACTTACATGGAATTGGCAACACCCTATCCAGTAACCATATAGAGCATATGGGTGGAGGAGGGATCTTGCTATGTGGCTATGGGCCAGGGACAAAGGATGTAAACAAAGAGAATACTGTTTATAATAACCACATCCATCATGTCGGAGAGGTTTACTGGCATTCGCCAGGGATATTCCTATGGCAAAGCGGCGAAAACCGTGTTGCCAATAACCTTATCCATCATACTGATTACACGGCCTTGATCATGTCGGGATGCATGTCGCATTTTTTTATGAAGAACGGTCGTGAGTTGACACGTACTATTCGGCGCCATGAGCTTAGCCACCTTCCAGAAGAGGTGGTCCGTGAAGATATATTGCCCTTTTTACATACCCATGATAACATGGTCGAGTATAATGAAATCCATCATTCCATGTTACGCCTTGGAGATGGAAATGCCATATATATCCGTGCTTCTGGAGAGGATAATGTGATTAGGCGAAATTACATCCATGATATGGTAGGAGAGACCCAGATGCAGGCAGCCGTTCGTACAGATGGGGGGCAGACGGGTACATTGATCACCGAAAACCTGCTGTATCGATGTACGTCGCAAGGAATCCTAACCAAACTTGATAACCGGGTAGAAAACAACATAGTAGTGGATATAATCGCACCACCTCGAGGCTACTACCTTTCGGTGCGTGAAGGGCCTCTGACGGGTGCGTCTATTAAGCGAAACGTATTCTATTCTACCAATGAAACAGGGAAGTTTATCGATGAACTGCCTTCTGGAAGAGAAGGGAGCTCCGAGGACCGTCGAGGGCGGCTTCTTGCCAGGGTGATGGACGCAGACACTGATTATAATATTTACTTCTGTAAAACTAATCCCAAGAAGGGAAAAGCACTGATCGATAAAAACCAACAAGATGGAGTAGATCTCCACAGTAAGGCCGTCGATCCGCTATTTGTAGATCCTGAAAATGGAGACTTTAACTTTAAATCAGGTTCACCAGCATTGGAAATGGGCATTGTGCCAATTGATCTTTCGCAGGTTGGTTTACGGGAATAGCAAAACTTGAAAGGTATGAGATTTATAAAACTACTGATAGCAGTGAGTCTGTGTACACTATCTGCTGCAAGCGCTCAGGTGGAGCCAAGTTGGTCATCCTTATCCGAGCATTACCACGTGCCAGATTGGTTTCTGGATGGTAAAATAGGTGTTTGGTTTCATTGGGGGATTCCATCGGCGACAGATGAAGATCGCCCCAATGACGGTTCTTGGTATGGTCGAAACATGTATGGAGGAGGCAAGGAGATGGCGAAAACCCTTTCTGCTTGGCATACTGAAAGGTATGGTCCCCCTGCCGAGTTTGGATACGAAAAACTTGTCCCGCTTTTTAAAGGGGAAAATTGGGATCCGGAAGCCTTGGTGGCGTACGTAAAAGACCAAGGGGCGCGCTTTATCATGCCAGTGGCTTGTCATCATGACAACTTTGACATGTATGATTCCTTTCATCCTTGGAATTCAGTGGATATGGGCCCCCATCGGGACGTGCTCCGGGAATGGAAGGAAGCAGCAGTGCAGCATGGATTAAAATTCGGTGTTTCCACCCACCTGTACTGGTCACCAGGCTGGTGGCGTCCTGCCCGAAAATACCAAGAGGAAGGTACCTTGGCTTGGAAACTTTTTAATATGGATTATGATGGAGTGAACTATTCCAGCCAAGATAGTTGGAATGAGCATTGGTATGCACGGTGCTGGGAGATAATAGAAAAGTACGATCCTGATATGTTCAATAATGATGCTCCATTTCCGGATATGGACGAAGGGAAAGGACTTGGGGTCAAGTTGTTTACAAGCTATGTAAACCGTGATCTGCAGCAAAACAATGGAGAACAAACTGTAGTCCTCTCACTAAAGGACAAGACCCTAGACCGGTCGGCCTTTACATATAACCTCGAAAGAGGCGGAGCGGGAGAAATAAAGCCCAACCCTTGGATTTGGGCAACGGATCTTTCAGGAAATTGGTTTTACCGGAAAAACGCCGTCAATAAAATGAGTATTCCAGTAATGGTCAGTAATGCGGTGGATGCCATCAGCAAAAATGGGGTGGTAATGCTTAATATCGCTCTCCGCGGTGATGGTACTATTCCTGATAAGCAGATCCAATACCTCACGGCATTTGGGGACTTTATTAAGGTCAATGGCGAAGGAATATACGGAACCAGACCTTGGAAAACTTTCGGAGAAGGTCCCTTGGAAGTAAAGGATGGCCGTCAGGGTGAAAATCATCAAAACTATTCACAGCAGGATATCCGATTTACCACCAAAGGTGACGTGATATACGCTTATGTGCTGGCTCCACCTACTGATGATATCGTGATGAAAACCCTTGCCGATGGAGGTTTGTTGAAGCAGAACATTACTGGGGTTGAACTAATGGGAAGCACCGAACAAATCAACTGGGAGGGCTCTGAGGAAGGTCTGATAATCAAGCTACCCTCTTCCTTGCCTGGCGAAATAGTTAACGGTTTCAAGATTGAGGTAGCTACCAACGGAAATCAGTAATAAAATAAACAGGTTATAATTATGATGAAGAATCACTATAGGAAGATGATAAAGACCGGTTTGACAGTGCTTAGTTGCACACTAGCATTAAGTCTAACGGCGCAGGAAAAAGCCCCCGAAGGAATGGATGAAATGTGGGGCAAACAAAAAATGGTGAGTCGTTCAGATATTGGGGAACGGGCGGCGCTATTTGATGATGGCAATTATTCGATGTTTATCCATTGGGGCTTATATTCCAATATTGCCAATAAGTGGAAGGATACTACCTACTATGGCATCAGTGAATGGATCATGCATCCAAGAAGGGCGGGGATATCAGTCCAGGAGTATATGGCAGAAGCCAAGAACTTCAACCCCGTGAATTTTGACGCTGAGGCGATAGCGAAGTTGGCAAAGGAGGCTGGGATGAAATACATCGTCGTTACGAGTAAACATCATGACGGTTTTGCAATGTATGATTCGGAGGCCAGCGATTTCAATATTGTAGAAGCTACACCCTTTGGTAGGGATCCTATGAAAGAACTGGCCCAAGCTTGTAGAGAGCACGGGCTTGGGTTCGGGTTTTATTATTCCCATAACCAAGATTGGACGTTTCCTGGGGGTAATGGAGGTCCCCAAATCAACGAAAAGGGAGAAGAGGTAGGTTTTGATTACTATTTCAAAGAAAAGTGCCTTCCACAAGTAAAAGAGATTACCACACAGTACGGGGAGATAGCCATGGTGTGGTTTGATACTCCCGGCAATATGGAAAAGAAATATGTGGAGCAGCTCGTGGAAGTAGTCAGGAAAAACCAACCCAATGCCATGATTTCTGGGCGTGCTGGCCATGATCTGGGAGATTATCTGTCTTTAGGTGATATGAATATCCCCGTTAGAAATGTGCCCGGGCTTTGGGAGACAGTGGATGTCACCAATGACTCATGGGGCTATGCTTGGTATGATGAAAACTGGAAGAGTCCAAAGAGGATTTTGAAATCGGTGATCTCTACAGTGGCGCGTGGCGGTACCTACATGCTGAATGTAGGCCCTAAACCAGACGGAAGCATACCAGAAGAAGCCCAAAATGCCCTTCGGGATGCTGGAAAGTGGATCAATGACTATCCTCAGGTGATCTATGGTGCAGCCCCATCTCCTTGGGGACGCGAACTTCCTTGGGGAGATGCTACCGTGAAGGAGGGGAAAATAAACTTGGCCGTCTATGATTGGCCATTGGATGGGAAAATCGTCCTACCAGGGGTGAACAACACCGTAAAGACGGCGAAGATATGGTCTGACGGATCGCTCCTTCCCCTAAAAACAGTCAAAAAAGGAAATTGGATATCGATAGAGCTTCCTGCCCGACGACCTGAAAAAACGGTGTCGGTAGTGGAACTGACCGTAGATGGGGGATTATCCGTTGATCAGTCTCTTAGTGTCGACCCCATTTATCCTACCAGGTTATCAGTGGCCTTTGCCCAAGCCGACGACGTGACCATTGAAGATAAAAAGTGGATGGAGAAATTTGGTGAATGGAAACATGTCTCACAAGCCCAAAACTGGACTGAAGACGGAAGGGTTTATTGGGAAGTGGAGATCTTCGAGCCGGGGTATTATCAGGTGGACCTGAACTATGCTGGTTCCAGTAGACTGGTGTGGAGAGTGACCAATTCCGATGGGGGATTTGTCCAAAATGAACAGAATGCTTCTCATGTGTACAGCTACTTTGAGATGGGGCTGATGAAGTTTGAAAAAGCAGGTAAATACACCGTTTCTGTGAAAATAAAAGAAGGGGATATCGCCAGTGCGAGTTTAAAGGAAATTCGGTTTACCCCCTTAGAAAGCTTGGAATAGTTACTCTTAATGTGGCAGGATAATCAGGGCAAACGCATATAAAACAATATTCCTATGAGCATTTATACCTGCCGTTCCTATGAAACTTACCCTTTTGTGTGTAACCATTTTTGGTGCAGGTGGTCACCTGCACCTTCTATATGACCTTCCGCCAAAGGCCATAGCCGTCAGTTTAAGCGGATATCGGCACACCAACTGCCACAATTTAGCTGTTCGGGATTTGTAATTCCGAACCGAGATAACGGGGATTTGAAATCCCCCTAGACCATCTGTGAGGAACCCCAACATCAATAGGGATATAGATCTTAACCCGGATTATGCGTTAGGAATCGTAGTGAGAGCTGAAATTGCAAAAAAATCAGTTAGTTTGGAGGCATTAGCGTAGCACCGCTACGGTTATGCCGAAAACTAAAGTGAAACGGCTGATTTTGAAGCAGTTTAAGGTCGCAACAGATAGGCTAATGCATATTCCGGGTTTAAGCAACTACATGGGGTAGCCTGTCTGCTATGGTTTGGTCTGTCTATCAGTGAGATAGACAATCCTGCCTTTTTGCCGAGCCGCTTTTTAATTTCTTAACGCCCAATACCTGCAAGGCGGATTCCAGCACGATTATTTTGTACATAAGCCGGGTTAGGATGGGCGACGGGGCCCGGTTGTATGGGAGATTCATGGCCTATTTTTAAAAGGCAGACTACTGGCCTAGATTTCTTTATAGGAACAAATAGGACTACTTGAGATAGACACTTGTGCACAGGTGTGATCAGCTAAAATGGACGATTTTACTCATAATTATCAATTGATATATGTAGATTATTCAAACGTTTGCATTTTAATAATTGTTTAACCCAAAATAAAACCGTATGAAAAAGTTGTATTTCGTAATTTTGTTTTTTGTGATGATGACCGTTTGCAGCTTACAAGCTCAGACTAAATCGGTAAGTGGTAAAATAACAGATGGCACAGGAGAAACAATGCCAGGTGTTAACATCATCGAAAAGGGAACATCCAATGGCACCACCTCAGATATAGACGGCAATTATACCCTGTCTATTTCTGATGGAGCCATATTGGTGTATTCCTTTATAGGTTATACACCCATCGAAAGGGTCGTAGGTACGAGCACTGTTATCGACATCACCATGGAGTCCGAAATGTCAGATCTTTCGGAGGTGGTAGTCGTCGGCTATGGCAAGCAGAGGAAAAGTGATTTGACAGGCGCAGTAGGTTCCGCATCGGCCAAAGACCTTCAAGAACGACCTACATCATCACTGCCCCAGGCCCTATCAGGAAAAATCGCAGGAGCAGATGTCTCCCAAAACTCTGGAAGACCGGGAGGCAAAACACAAATAAGGATCAGGGGAAACACATCCGTGAGCCTGAACAACAGTCCGCTGATTGTGGTAGATGGGGTCATTTTGGCCTCTTCCACATTAGGAAATAATTCCAACCCCATAGATTACATCAACTCCAATGATATTGCATCAGTAGAGGTGCTTAAAGATGCTTCTGCTACAGCAATTTATGGCTCCAGAGGTGCCAATGGTGTCATCTTAGTAACTACCAAAAGAGGCAGTAAAAATGGAGGAAGGGTAAATTATGATAGTTATTACAGCTTAGGAAAGATTGCCAAAAAAGTGGATGTCCTTAATTCCGAGCAATTTTTAATGATCGAAGACGTAGCCTATCAGAATGCCGAGAAATTTGATCCAGTAGGATGGGCCAACGGCAAATATCAAGACCCGGCCTTGAAGAGAACTGATCCTTTATTGTTTGATGCTGATGGCCAACCCATATATGATACCGATTGGCAAGATGAGGTCACCCAGTTGGCTTTTTCCCAAAACCACCAATTATCCTTTACAGGAGGAAATGAAGATGGAAGTTTTGGGGCTTTTTTAGGGTACACCGGAGAGGAAGGAATCATGAAAGAATCGTGGATGAAGCGATACTCTGGACGGTTTGTGTTTGATACCAATATTAAAAAATGGCTGAAAGTAGGAGGGAGCCTTAGCTATAATAACCAGCAAGAAAGGATCATTCATAATTCATGGGTAGGAAGGAATATGATAGAGAATATCCCGATAGTACCTGTCAAATACCCTGACGGTACATGGGCAAGTAACCTCGATTATCCCGGCATGGAAGGAGGACCAAACCCCGTCCGTGTCGGCCAAGAGTATCAGAATTATTTGAGAACTCAAACGGTGATTGGAGATGTCTTCGTCAATATTGACTTCACAGAAGGGCTTGAGCTAAGGTCCTCTATAGGGGTAAATAGCATAGGGCAAAAGACGGAGGAATACGCTGGGCGTGAACTTAATTTTATTGGCACACCTACCAATGGTTATGCGAGCATTAGTCCGAATCAGATGTTTTCCTGGCAATTTGAAAACTACTTGACCTACAATAAGAAATTTGCCGAAATCCATTCCTTTACCGGTTTACTTGGCATATCATGGCAACATACCGAGTCTTCTAATTTGTACACCAGAGTTAATAACTTTTCGGACGATTTTTTTAGTTTCAATAATTTGTCTGCTGGTTCCGTGCCAGTTCTTCCTACCTCGAGTGCTTTTGAGGAGGGGATAAACTCCTATTTTGGAAGGATAAATTATGGGCTGAAAGATAAATACTTATTTACTGTTACAGGAAGAATCGACGGTTCTTCCAAGTTTGGAGCCAACAACCGGTATGCTTTTTTCCCCTCAGCGGCATTGGCTTGGAGAGTGTCCGAGGAGGATTTTCTTATAGGATCTTCCGTAATTTCTAATCTTAAAGTGAGGACAAGCTATGGTGAGACTGGAAACTCAGGTATTCCCGCCTATGGAGCACTTGCAGGCTTGGGCACCTCTTCCTATGTATTTAACCAATCAGTGGTGACAGGAATAGGGAAAGGTAACTTGGCCAATCCGGACTTAAAGTGGGAAAGGACCAAGCAGATAGATGCAGGGATTGAGTTAGGGTTATTTTCAGGAAGGGTGTCGCTAGAGGCAGATGTATACAAGAAGGTGACTACGGATATGCTGCTGAACGCCCCAGTGCCACAAAGCAGTGGCTACGCTACCGTATTCAGAAATATTGGCAGCATGGAAAACAAGGGGCTGGAGATCTCTTTGAATACCGTGAACATCGATAAAGGGGACTTTACGTGGGAAACGATGTTTAATATTTCCATGAATAGAAACGAGGTGACGGGGCTGTCTGGAGGGAGTGATATCTTTCCTGGCGGTGGAAAAACGATCATTAGAGAGGGCGAGTCGGTAAACTCCTTTTGGGGCTGGGTCCACCTTGGTACATGGGGCACTGATGAGGAGGATGTGGCAGCGAGTTATAATTGGCTTCCAGGAGATATAAAACTAAAAGACATCAACGAAGATGGTGCGATCAACGATGCAGATAAGGTGATTATCGGTAATGGCTTGCCCAAAGGATATGGGAGTTTTATCAATTCCATTTACTATAATAATTTTGAATTTTCATTGGATTTGCAATTTACGTATGGGAATGACATCATGTATATCACTACCCGTCCACAGGAAAACCGTCAGGGCATAGCCAATAGTCTAAGTACGGTTTTGGATGCTTGGACACCTGAAAACCAGGATACCGAAATCGCCCAATGGAGACCGGTGGGAGCAGGATATGACAATAGGGATACGGATCATATGATTCAAGACGGGTCTTTTATCCGAGGAAGGAATTTGTTGTTGGCATACAATTTTACTTCTGATATCCTGGACAAAATGAGCCTTCAGAAATTAAGGATATATACCTCCCTTCAAAATTTCTTTTTGATCACCAAATACCAAGGGTATGACCCCGAAGTCCAGACCAGTAATGCGGCATTTGGACAAGGGGAAGTCAACTTCAATCAATATCCAAGACCGAGGGTGTTTATGGTTGGACTAAATGTATCATTCTGATTTAAAAAAGACTATTATGAAAGTAAATATAAAATTCACTATCCAAACGCTAAGCCTAGGAGTGCTGTTGTTTCTTGGAACTAGTTGTTCTGACTTCCTTGATGAAGTGGATCCTTCAAATATTACAGCAGACAGTTACTATAAAACCCCTGACCATGCGCGCACCGCAGTCAATGCCATATATGCAAATCTACGGACGATTCGTGGGGGAGCCTATGGGGGTAGTCCTTGGTTAATGGTAGAGTTTGCGACTGGCTTGGCCGATTCCGATTTGGGACAAGCTGATAATAGCAATATCATTAGAAATCTAAATAATAACTCAGATAATGCCTATGGACTTGTCCATTGGAGTTCTAACTACGAGGGCATAGCAGATGCTAACTTGGCCATATCCAAGATACCAGAGATCCAAATGCCTGAAGCCCTGAAGAATAGCTTGTTGGGAGAAGCCAAGTTTTTAAGAGCGCATTTTTATTATCAATTGGTGCGCTTGTTTGGGAGTGTTCCCTTGATATTGGAACCGATCGATCTTGCTTCTGAAGACTTGTATGCCACAGAAGCATCGGAGGAAGAAATTTATGAACAGATCGTGAAAGACCTCACAGATGCTGAAGGGTCAGGTTTGCCCTTTAACGGTTCATCGGGTAGAGTTACGCTGGGAGCTATCAAGACATTACTTTCTAGTGTTTACCTGACCATGGCCGGCTACCCACTGGAAAAAGGCGCTTCCTATTATACACTAGCTGCTGAAAAATCCAAGGAAGTGATTGACTCTGGAGAGTTTAGTTTGTTTTCGAGCTATGATGATCTTCATGATCCTTCAAAGAAGAATATTGGAGAGAATATTTTTATGGTTCAATATACGACACTTACCGCTCCATCAGACTGGCAGCCCTTGATAATACCGTATAACATGAACATCTCAACTTATTCTGCCCAAACAGGGGCAATATATGCCAATCAGGATTTTATCCATTCTTATGAAACAGGAGATGAAAGGGTAAAAGAAAAGGCTTTTTATTATACAACGTATACTTTAAAAACCGATAGGACTCAAACTGTCAATTTAGGAGGGTATTTTCTCTATAAACATTTTGATATAGAGGCTAACCTTGTTTCGGCAAGTTCAGACCTTAACTGGTCTTTACATCGATATGCAGAATTGTTGCTGATTTATGCTGAGGCATCCAATGAAGTAAATGGACCTAACCCGCTGGCTTATGAAGGGGTGAATGCCATAAGGAATCGTGCAGGTTTGTCCCCCTTGTCAGGACTTAGTAAAGAGGAATTTAGAGAAGCAGTGTGGAGGGAAAAGTGGCATGAATTGAGCTACGAAGGGATTACGTGGTTTGACATGGTAAGGACCAGAAAAGGGTATGACGTGTTGAGCGGAGCATTTGAGGACTTTGTTGGGCATCAGTTTGCCTATGGGCCTACGTTGACAGCACGAGAATTGTTGTTTCCTATTCCAACAAGTGAAATCAGAAACAATTCAAATTTAGTTCAGAATCCAGGGTACTGAGGAGGGTGAAAGAACAATAAAACGAATGAAAAGAAGTGGCCTGTCTCCGGCAACATGGCCACTTCTTTTTTACTTTATTTTGCCATCCTGTGGCGCAATTTTTCAACCCGACTAATGCACAAATCGGGCAATGTCGTTTAGTTGGTATGTATTTGGAAATATTGGTTTAATTATTTTTCTTGCTAAATTCCAAGATAGTTTTCATCTCTTTACCTTTGTTACTTTTTTGCTGCAGGTCAAAAAAGTAACCAAAAAAACCCGCCGCTGTGCATCTATTGGCCTAAAATTAAAACCTTCCCTCATGCAGGCAAACTCCTCCTTTTTAGCTGCCAACATTCTTTTTGGCTAGTATTTCGTCAAACAAGCCTGCCTTCTTGCCTACCCGCTTTTTAATTTCTTAACGCCCAATACCTGCAAGGCGGATCCATTTTATACATGTTTAAAAAGGCCATGGATTAAAACCATAATTCTTACAATGGGCGATCCGTATTGGAAAATCTTCTTAACTAAATGGCATTGATAAAGCGGGTTAAAATGAAAGGCACTAAGGTGTTGGTTAATAACCTGGGTTCGGTAATAAAGTCGATTGTCCCTCTGTCATTCGAAGACAGCGATAGCCGAGGAAACCGTTGTTCCGACAGCTATGCTGCGGAACCACTAGTATTGAGTTTTTAACTCAATACTTCAGTGGATTTTCTTTTGGGAAACAACCCCGCTCACAATGGTTTGTAAATCAAAAACAGCTTAGGAAATAGGTTTTACTGACAGGACAAATGCATTTATATCTGCCGTTCCTATGGAACTTACCCTTTTGTGTGTAGCCATTTTTGGTGCAGGTGGTCATCTGTACCTTCTATATGACCCTCCGCCAAAGACGGGTTAGACAGGATGCTCAGCTGCTAACGCTTAAAATTCTTTAACCTCATCCAAACCAACCGCCATACATGAGCAGACAGGTGCGAGGGCTTGCTCCATCCAAACCAACTAATCGTTCTTTCAGCCTATCCCGACATTCGGCGAGATAGACTACTGCGATTCCCAATGCACAAATCGGGGCAAACTGGGATCAAGCGGAAAAGCTGGTGGACTGATAGGACGCAGATGATTAAGGTTTGCGCTGATTTTTTTCTTTGATGATTATCCGCAATGATACCAGTAATCACAGGGAATTTAAATAGGTGCTCACAGAAGACATGGAAATCTCAGAAAAGCCTTCATGAGGGGCGGTTTTTACACTTTTGAATGATAAATCGACGAAGGAATAATTGCATGGTAACTACTTGGTTTTTATATTAGTTAGATGGGGAAGTATGTTACCATTACGGAAATTGCCAGACAGTTGAACCTGTCTCATTCGACGGTATCGAGGGCCTTGGGAAACCATCCCCGGATAAGTAAGAAAACCCGAGATCTTGTCCAGGAGCGAGCAGCCGAACTGGGTTATCATGTGAATTCCACCGCCCATCATTTGAGCAAAGGGAAAAGCCAACTTATTGGTGTCATTGTTCCCCAATTATCACTTCATTTTTTTGCCAAAGTAGTCGAAGGGATTCAGCGGGTATTCAAAGACACGGAGTATTCCTTATTGCTTTTTAACACCGAGGAATCATTGGATGAAGAACTTCGGGCCATCCAAACCTGCCTTAAACATCGCGTGGATGGTGTGCTGGCAGCTATTTCTATGGAAACCAAGAAGTTTGGGCACTTTGAGCAGCTGCTTAAGCATGAAGTGCCGATAGTGTTTTTTGATCGAGTGGCTAATTTTTTGCCCGTCCCAAAAGTAATAGCCAATGATTATCAGGCTTCCTATGATGCCACACAATACCTAATCTCCACCGGATGCAGACAGATCGCCCATATAACTGGATGTATCAATCTCAACAATAGTAATAACCGGCTTTATGGGTACTTGGACGCTCTAATGTCACACGATATTTCGATAAAAGAATCCCTCATCCATTACTACGAATTTGACTTATCGTCCATAGATAAGTTTTTGAAAAAGATCTTGGATAAATACCCGGGACTCGATGGCTTGTTTGTGTTTAATGATTACGTAGCTTATTACGCTATTGATGTACTGAACAAAATGGGAAAAAGAGTCCCCGAGGATATCTCAGTATTTGGCTTTTCGGATGAGCCCGTGGCTACATACATGAGTCCGAAGCTTTCCACGGTACAGCAGGTGGCAGCCAAAATGGGTGAACATGCTGCGCAAAAAATCATCTCAATTCTTGGTGAAAATGAGCCCATGATTTCAGAAAAAATCATTATCAACCCCGAACTTGTATTGAGAGAAACCACTAAAGAGTTGGTCGTACACAGAGAAGCTGAATAGTGGTTTTGGCCCACAAGGGTCAATGGTCCCTGATCTTTTCGATCAAACTTTTGGACCCAGCATAAAACGGAACCCTTTGGCGGTGCCAAGTGGGACAGATCTCAAGAATACGATGGTTGCCATTTGTGGCCAATCCATTGGCTTGTTCCGAAATCATGGCAAGTGCATTGCACTCGTACAATAACCTTAACTTGCCATCACTGTATGCACTGGTAGGAGGATACAGGTAAACGCCCCCTTTCATGATATTTCTATGAAAGTCGCACACCAGTGAGCCTACATACCTCGTGCTCATATTGTCTTTTTTACATCTTGCCAAAAATTCCCGGATGGCGTCTGGAAATGACTCTTGGTTTTTTTCATTGATCGAATAATAATCTCCATATTCAGGCTGGACAATATTGGGGTGGGATAGAAAGTATTCACCCAATGAAGGCTCATAAGTGAAGCCATCTACCCCATTGCCCGTAGTATATACCAGCATGGTAGATGATCCGTATAATACATAACCAGCAGCTACTTGATTGGTCCCTGGCTGGAGAAAATCTTCAATGGAGAAGTCTTCTCCATGTTTAGAGATACGTTTATAGACAGAAAAGATAGTGCCTACCGATATATTGACATCTATATTGGATGACCCGTCCAATGGGTCAATGATCACTACATATTTGGCATGTTTGTTTCCTGTGTCTATGATGCCTTCCCTTTCTTCAGACAGGATGGCTGCTACTTGTCGTCCACTGACGAGTGCCCGGGTAAACCTCACACCTGCGATAACATCCAGCATCCGTTGTTTTTCGCCGTGGACATTTTCTTCATCCGTCAATCCCTCTATGCCACTTAGCCCTGCCCGATTGATTTCCCTGCTGATGATTTTGGAGGCCAATACAATATCCCTCAATACTTGGGTCAGTTCCCCAGTAGCCTCGGGACATTCATGTTGGTTTTGGACAATAAACCTGTCCACTGTAATACCTAGTGGATGGGTAAATGTATTGACACTCGCATTTGACTTAGGAGGGTACATGGCGCTACTGCATTTTATTGGTCGCTGGGGCCTTGGTCTCCAGGGATTGATTACGGATAGCGGCTTGGGCAGCAGCAAGTCTGGCTTTGGGGATCCGGTATGGTGAACAAGAAACATACTGAATATCCAGGGCGTTGAAAAAGTCAACAGAAGCCGGATCACCTCCATGCTCGCCACACACGCCTATCTTCAAGTGACTGTCGTGTGCTTTTCCTTTTTTGATGGCCATTTTTATAAGTTGACCTACCCCTTCTTGGTCAATGCTCTGGAAAGGATCGGTTTTGATGATTTTTTGTTCTTTATATTTTCTGATAAAGGTGCCTGAATCATCTCGGCTGTAGCCAAGGGTCATTTGTGTTAGGTCATTGGTGCCAAATGAGAAATAATCCGCATGTGGGGCGATCTGGTCCGCTACCAAGGAGGCGCGTGGCACTTCGATCATCGTCCCGATTTTTACCTGCCCCAATTTAGCATCTGGGTCAAGCTCATGGATGATCCGTTGGGCCAGCTTCCTGAGTAGGGAGAGCTCTTCTGGATTGCCCACCAAGGGAATCATAATTTCCGGCCTCGGGGCAATTCCTTCTTCCTCCATTACTTCCAGTGCTGCGGTGATAATGGCCCTGACCTGCATGGCGTATACTTCGGGGTAGATCAATCCCAAGCGACAGCCCCGTAAGCCCATCATGGGGTTGACTTCTGCCAATTCCTCGATCACTTTGATGATGTCTTCATAGGAAACGTCCAGTTGCTCTGCCATTTCCTGGATTTCCGATTTTCCTTTTGGCAAGAATTCGTGCAATGGAGGATCAAGCAAGCGTACATTGACAGGAAGGGTCTCCATGGCCAAGAAGATACCTTTGAAATCTTCTTTTTGGTAGGGGTATAGTTTGTCCAGCGCAATTTGGCGACCTGAGGGTGTTTTGGCCATGATCATCTCACGGATATCCTTGATGCGCTGACCATCAAAAAACATGTGCTCGGTGCGGCAAAGCCCGATTCCTTTTGCGCCAAACTCTCGGGATTTTTTGGCATCCAAGGGAGTATCCGCATTGGCAAGGACATCTAATTTGCTGAATTCATCTGCCCAGTCCATGATGGACAGGAAGTCCTTGTCTAGGCTGGAGCTGACGGTGTCTATTTTGCCACGATAGACTTTTCCAGTGCTGCCATCTATGGAGATGTAGTCGCCTTCTTTAAGGAGCTCTTCACCTACTTTAATAGTACCATTTTCTTCATTTACTTCCAGTTCGATGCAGCCTGATACGCAGCTTTTGCCCATTCCTCTGGCCACTACTGCGGCATGGCTGGTCATTCCGCCCCGGGCTGTCAGGACACCTTTTGCGGAGATCATTCCCTGGATGTCCTCGGGAGAGGTTTCGGTCCTGACAAGGATGACATCCTCTCCATTTTCATTGGCTTCGTGGGCTGCTTTGGCGTTAAAACAAATTTTCCCTGTAGCAGCCCCCGGACTTGCTGGTAAGCCTAGGGTGAGTTCCTTGGTGGTTTTGAGTATTTCCTGGTCAAATTTTGGATGGAGAAGTTGGTCTATCTGGGCAAGGCCAAGTTGGTTGACAGCATGCCTTTTATCCATAATACCTGCTTTTACGAAATCCACCGCTATTTTGATGGCGGCATTGGCGGAGCGTTTTCCATTTCGAGTCTGCAGTAAAAAGAACTGTCCTTTTTCTATGGTAAATTCTATATCCTGCATGTCGGCATAGTGTGCTTCCAGGGTTTGTGAAGCGGTCACTAATTCTTCATATACTTTTTTGTCTACCTCTTGAAGTTCGCTGATGGGACGAGGTGTTCTGATGCCCGCTACCACGTCTTCTCCTTGGGCATTCATTAAAAACTCACCATATAGGGTGTTTTCTCCAGATGACGGGTTGCGTGTGAAGACCACTCCAGTACCGGAAGAGTCCCCCATATTACCGAATACCATCATTTGGACATTGACAGCGGTGCCCATATTGTCGGGGATACCGTTCAGGTGGCGGTATATTTTTGCCCGTTCGTTGTTCCAAGACCTGAACACGGCTTCGATGGCGGCATAAAGCTGCTTTTTTGGAGATTGCTCAAAAGGACTTCCCGTTTGGTTGTACACTATTTGCTTATAGTCACCTATAAGCTGTCGTAAGTTTTCTTCAGAGAGGTCCTTATCATCTTTTAAGTCATTAGCCTCTTTACAATCATCCAATATGGACTCAAAGTGGTACATGGGGATTTCGAGGACGACGTTGCTGTACATCTGGATGAATCGCCGGTAACAATCCAGCGCAAAAGTCATAGAACCTGTGCTCTTTCCCATGGCTTCTATGTTTTTGTCATTCAAGCCCAAGTTAAGAATGGTATCCATCATGCCAGGCATGGAAATCACCGCTCCTGACCGAACAGAGACGAGTAAGCAGGGATCACCATCGAAGCTTTTGCCCACTCGCTGCTCCAGTTCAGCGACGGCTGATTCGACTTCTTTTTTTATTTCACTGTTGATGGTGTTTTGATCTTCAAAATACCTTTTACAGGCTTCTGTGGTAATGGTAAAACCAGAAGGGACGGGCAAGCCCAATTGTGTCATTTCGGCTAGGTTGGCACCTTTTCCTCCGAGAAGGTTTTTCATTCCCTTGTTTCCTTCTAAAAATGTATATACAAATTGACCCATAATAATTAGTTTATTGGTTTTTTGATGATTTTCATTATTTCTTCTGCAGTTTCTTCTACTGCGTTATTGGATACGTCAATAATAGGGCAGCCAATCCTCTTCATGATACCTTCGGCAAATTCAAGTTCGTCAATGATGTGGCCGAGGTCCGAGTAACTTGATTCAGCGCCTACTCCCATGACCATATTGCGTTCACTCCGGATATGGTTAAGGCGGTTTGGGTGTATGGTCAAGCCGATTATTTTTCGTCTTGGGATATCATATAGGTGCTTGGGGATACTTTCTTCTCCTACCAAAGGAATATTGACGACCAAGTAGCTATGGTAGGAAAGGTAAATGCTTAATGGTGTCTTTGATGTGCGCGATACGCCTATTAAGATGATGTCAGCTTTTTGTAAAGCACTTAAACTTTTGCCATCGTCGTTGTTTATCGCAAATTCGATAGCATGGATCCTTCTGAAATATTCATCATTTAATTTCCAGGAGTAATTTAATTGGTGAACAGGGGCGGTTTTCAGCACTTTTCCAAGTGATTTTACGAATGGCGAAAGTAAATCAATGCATTCGACCTGTTGTTCCAGGCATTTCATGATGAAAGTGTCCCTTACATCTATGAGGACGGTGCTAAAAACCAGCAAAGATGGTGGGGTTTGCTTCGCTAATGTTACTATTTCCTGCGCCTTTTCAGAAGTTCTTACATTGGCAAACTTGACAATATCATAACTATGGTCGGCAAAATGCGAGGCGGCCAACCTTGTCACTGATTCAGGCTCAAGAAAGCTCAGGGAATCTGAGGCTAGGTATATGGTGTAACGGGACATTATCTCTTATTTCACTATAGTTTATCTTAACCCGGTTTATGCATTAGGAATCGATATGGCCTGGCTGGTTCGCTGTTGGTAATTGCTATATAAACATAAGAATATCAGTTGGTTTGGAGGTGAAGAGGTGGCGCCACTACAGGGTCTCCTTTCTGACCGCTAGGTAGAACCGAAAGCTAAAGCCTAGCAACTGATATTGTACGATGTGGCGCATATACGCTAATGCATTTTGGGTTTAATATAGAGGTTGATAGCAGGATTTATTCATAAGTAAATTACTCATTTGACAATTAAGTTGCACGATTTTTAAGAATTAAAATTTATGCACACCTGTGTCCTCGAAACAAAATCAAGAAAAAACGAAAGATTCTCCATTTGAGCTCATTGACAGCAAGTTGAGAAGATTATTTGCGAACTATTTTCTGTTTGCTTTATGCGTTAATAAAGAAGGGAAACATAAATTTATGGCGAGATAAAAATTTCATTAAATTTTTATATTTTTTATAAAACCTTCGTATTGTTTTGATTTTTTATTTAATATTTACTTAATTGTGTGTTAACGAAGTGATTATTTGTACAAATCTCTCAGTTCTTGCCTTTTGTTTCGTGACAACTACGTTTTGGAATGGATGGTAGATAGTCGTTAGTTATGATAGTGAAAGTTTGAAACTTATGGTACAACCATGAACAGTGAAAATCCCCGTAGATATTTACCAGAGTGTAGTGGGCAATCGACACCTAATGGTGACCGAGGTCAAATGGATGACTTTGGCCTTTGGTCATTGTTTAAAGAAGGGAATGAATCAGCCTTTGTGCTTATCTATGAGCGATATTTTGAGGATTTGTTACAATATGGACTCATGTTCAGTGCCAACGAAAATTTAGTAAAAGATGCTGTGCAAGAATTGTTTATTGACTTGCGCAAATCACGATCTAGACTTGGAAATACTAATAACATCAAATTTTATCTATTTAAGTGCTTAAAAAGAAGAATAGTAAAAGAGTCTAAAAAGTGGTATAATAAAATCCTGGAATTAAAGGGGGATTATTCATTTACGGTTACTTACTCACATGAGCAGCTATTAATTGATAAACAGTTGAATGTGGAGCAAATTGAAAAACTCAATATAGCTTTAAGCCAGTTGAACCCCAGAAAAAGAGAAGTGATTTTTTATTTTTTCTACGAAGGACTTTCCTATGAGGAAATAAGGCAAATGATGGGATTGTCAAATATTAAATCTGCTAGAAATCTTTTGTATAAGGCAATAAGCTTTCTTAAAGAGGTTATTTGATTTTTAGAACATATGGAATATTGAGTCTCTGGAGTCATCCACTAGGTTTTATTTCTCACGGAATGCACAGAACCCCCAGAATGAAATAAGGTCTTTCTGAGATTTCAGGGGTTTCTGTGAGACCCTATTTTCTATTTCTGGGATTACTGGTGTCGTTGAGGGTAAATATATAACGGATAGTAATTTAAACCCGGAATATGCATTAGCCTATCTACGCCACGGCGCACAGGTGTTGCGACCTGAAACTGCTTCAAAATCAGTCGTTTCACTTTAGTTTTCGGCATAACCGTAACGGTGCTACGCTAATGCCTCCAAACTAACTGATTTTCTTGCACTTTCAGCTCTCACTACGATTCCCAACGCATAATCCGGGTTAAATCAATTCAAAATAAAAAAACATTAAAAATAGTGATGTCATTTAGGGTGTTTGGTTCTTATAAGTATATAAGATCTATTATCGTTTAAATGAATCAATTATTAGAATTTTTAACTAACCCGGAATTTGTTCGTTGGGTAAGGCATTCTGACAAGGATTTGGATGTTTATTGGTCTACATGGATAAAAGCAAACCCGAATAGAGTAGAGGATTTGAAAATGGCCAGGGAGATTATTTTGGGCATTCATGTACAGCAAAAGAAGCTTAACCCAAACCTGAAGGAGGAGGTACTCAGCAATGTTCTTCAGGAAGAAGATCGATATATACCAACAAAGGAAGCTGTCCAGGTGGGGGAAAGAAAGAGCCGTTGGAATAAACTCAGAATGGGGCAGTATTACCGCGTAGCGGCGATTATCTCTATCAGTTTAGTCTTGGCAATTATATATGGTATTCTTTCGATAAGGGAAACGCCAGATCATTTGGCCACAAACCATGAAATAAAAAAAACGGTAGGTTCTGGTGAAAAGGCACATTTTTTACTTGCCGACGGTACCGAAGTCTGGCTAAATAGTGAAAGTGAACTTGTTTACTCCACTTTTGACTACGGGGAGGACAGAAAAGTATACTTAAAAGGCGAGGGTTTTTTTGATGTGGCCCATGATCCGGACAAGCCTTTTCGTGTCTATTCTTCTGAATTAGTAACGACAGCATTAGGCACTACTTTTAATATCAGCAATTACCACAGCAAGCCTATCCGAGTGGCATTATTATCAGGAAAAGTAGAGGTAGCAAACCTTTCGTCCGAATCAATAAATAGCTTGGCCCCAGGTCAGGAGTTGGTGCATTCGTTGATTGATGAACAAACGACAATAAGGCGTACTGGGACCCGCAATGTGACCGGTTGGAAGGATGGTGTGTTGGTGTTTGAAAATGAGGGGTTTAAAGAAGTGATGGATGTGATCAAAAGATGGTATGGTGTGGAGATAATAGTAGAAGGCACTCCCCGAAGGCAATGGACCATAGATATTGCTTTTGACAATGCAAGTCTAGAGCGGGTGCTAAGCCGGATAGCGTATATAGAAAAATTTCAGTATGACATAAAAGGAAAAACTGTAACCATAAAACTCTAATTCTATGAAAAGAATAGCACCTAATACTTCTTAAAAAAGGCCTACCAATGGAAATATTAGTAGGCCACAAAGTGATTTTTTCCAAGTGCCGCATTGGGGAATGAGGAGCACTGGAGAAGATCACTCCCATTAAATTAGTTAAATCTAACACCATAAAATTATGAAATTAATACTACAAAAGACAATTTATATGTTGTCCAGACTCTTTATTTATGGCTTGGTGATACAGATGATGTTCCTGAATTTGGTACTTGCTTCAGAAGTAAATGCCCAATTCAAGAGCATAGATGACATCAGCATTACCCTTACCGAACACGTCTCTACGCTAGGAGATTTTTTAGGGGAGGTAGAATCCCGGACACCCTTTCGATTTGCCTATGACAGGAGTGATGTGGACAAAAGGCAACAAATTACTTTTCGAAGGAAAAATGATACTATTGAGGGGTTCTTACAACAGATTGCCCAGCAGGTTCCTTTGTCTTTTAGACAGGTCAACCATGATATAGATATTAAAAAAGTGTCCATGCCTCGACCTGTCCAGGTAGTTGAAGAGGAAATTAAAGTTGATGGAGAGATAGTGAATGAAGAGGGAGAGCCTATTCCCGGAGCCACTGTTTTAGTAAAAGGAGGCAGTGTGGGGACTGCAGCAGATATTGACGGTAAGTTTTCATTGGAAGTTCCAGAAGGCAGTACATTGAAAATTTCCTTTGTAGGATTTGTGTCTCAAGAGATAGAGGTAGGTAATCAACGTTTTTTGAAAATAGTGCTCAAAGAGGACTTAAAGCAGTTGGATGAAATAGTAGTAGTGGGCTATGGTACTCAAAAGAAGGTGGATCTAACAGGTTCGGTAGCAGCTGTCGATGGAGAAGACATAGCGGCGAGAAAGACGGTGCAGGTATCCCAGGCATTGCAAGGAGCTGTTCCCGGGGTTACGGTGACAAGAAGTAACAATGCACCAGGAAGCACGGCCAATATCAAGATCAGGGGCATCACCACGATAAGTGACAGTAATCCTTTGATCATTGTCGATGGAGTGCCTATTGATAATATTAACGATATCAATCCAAATGATATAGAAAGTATGTCCGTCCTTAAAGATGCCGCATCGGCTTCGATATATGGTTCGAGGGCGGCTGCAGGTGTCATACTCATTACGACTAAGCGGGCTGAGGCAGGTACATTCAGCATGACGTATGATTTCAATTATGGCATGGAAAAAGCAACGTCTATGCCCGAATACGTAGGCGCCAAGAGGTACATGGAAATGACCAATGAGCTCCGTTGGAACGATAATGGAAATGACAATGAGTTTTCTGTTTATCCAAGGGAAGTTATAGCGAATTATGATCAATTGCACCTTGAAAACCCCAACGTGTACCCAAATACAGATTGGGTGGGCCTGATCATGAACAATAATGCGCCAAGGCAAAGCCACTCCCTAAATATAAGAGGGGGCTCTAAGAATATACAGACCAATGCTTCTTTTGGCTATGACAAGATAGGGGCATTATACGATGGAAGAGATTATGACAGGGTAACAGCAAGGATAAATAACACTATCTCGATAAATGACAAGTTGAGTGCAAAAATTGATCTTAACTATAAAATGTCGAGCTCTAACCAGCCTACGGTGGATCCGATTTCCTTAATGATGATTTCTGCTCCAGTGTATGCGGCGCTTTGGGATGATGGTAGGATCGCAAGTGGAAAATCAGGCACTAATGTGTACGCCCAGATGAAATATGGTGGATTTAACGAGAACAAATATACTGCATTGGGAGGTAGGGTAGCGTTGGATTATGAACCTATCGAAGGCCTGAAATTAAGCGGGATTTTTTCGCCAAACCTCAGGTATGACAAGGGGAAATATTTCCGAAAACAAGTTCCTTATTATTCGGCTGATGATCCCCAATTATTTGAGGGGTATATAGAAGGCACAGAAACGACCTACTTATTGGAGTCGAGAGACGAAGGAGAGAGGTATACTGGACAGTTACTGGCCAATTATAATACCTCCATCGATGACCATTCGTTTGATTTTTTGGCTGGTTTTGAGAACTATTACACCATTGATGAGTACATGACAGCTTCTCGGGACCAATACCAACTTACTTCTTTTCCCTATCTGGACCAAGGCCCGCTAGAGTATAGAAACAATACAGGTGGAGCTTATGAAAGTGCTTACCGGTCTTTTTTTGGAAGGGTGATGTATAATTATAAAAGTAAATATTACGTTCAGGCCAACTTAAGGAGAGATGGTTCATCCCGGTTTCACAATGACTATAGATGGGGCAACTTCCCCTCTATTTCCACAGGCTGGGTGATATCTAATGAGTCCTTTTTGCAGGATCACACCGTGATTTCTTTTTTGAAACTGAGGGCGTCCTATGGTAAACTGGGTAATGAGCGGATCGGGAATTACCCCTATCAAGCGAGTATAGGTTTTGGAAACACCCTGTTTTTGAAAGGGAGTGAAGTGGTGTCGGAGCCCTCTGCTGCACAGTCAGCTTATGCGATACGTGATATCACATGGGAGAGCACCGAATCATATGATATCGGAGTTGATATGAATTTTCTGGATGATAAATTACAAGTTACAGCAGACTATTTTTATAAAGCTACCAAGGACATGCTTCTGGCCTTGGAGATTCCAGATTACCTGGGCTACTCAAATCCAGACCAAAATGCAGGCTCCATGAACAGTAAAGGTTGGGAGTTTCAGGCATCTTGGAGGGATAGGATCGGCGAATTCCAGTATAGTGTGTCTTTTAATGTTTCTGATGTAAGGTCTACCATGGGAGACCTAAAGGGTACTCAGTTTTTGGGTAGTCAGATCATAAAGGAAGGAAGTGAGTACAATGAGTGGTACGGGTATTTGACGGATGGTTTGTTCCAGTCCCAAGAAGAGGTGGATAATAGCGCCACCATCAATTCCAGCGTCCAGCCCGGAGATGTAAAGTATATAGATATTAGTGGCCCCAATGGCGAGCCTGACGGAAATATTTCACCAGAATATGATCGGGTTCTTTTGGGAGGCTCACTTCCCCGATATAGCTATGGAGGGACGATTTCTGCTAGCTATAAGCGTTTTTCGCTGAATTTGGCATTACAAGGTGTAGGAAAACAAAACTCCCGTATCGATCCTGTAATGGTCACGCCCTTAACGTATAATTGGGGAAATATCCCTGCGATTCTGGATGGAGATTCTTGGAGCCAATATAATACGGATGCTGAGAACCAGCAGGTAAGATATCCTAGACTAACCAGCATCAATGGAAGTTCGAATCGGACAATGTCTGATTATTGGTTGTTTGACGGGGCATATTTTAGAATTAAAAACATCACATTAAAATACACTGTTCCAGAGACATTCACATCAAAAATAGGTTTAGCAGGGCTGAGTACCTATGTCAGTGCGTCGGATTTTTGGACAATAAGTAATTACCCAAGTGGTTGGGATCCAGAGGTGTCGGCTACCGGTTACCCCATCACCACACAAATATTATTGGGTTTGAATGTTAAATTTTAAACGAATAGAAATGAAGAATTTTATATATATAATTTCGATAGGTTTGTTTATAGGTCTTTCTGCGTGCAATGATTTGGACCTGGCACCTTTGTCGGAGGGATCGACGGACAATTGGTACAATAATGAAGTGGAGATCAATATGTCCATAAATAATCTTTATGGAGCAGGATTTTGGGGCAATGACCAAGTAGATTGGACTGATGACTGGACCTATCGTGAAAACTTAACCGCGATTACCTCGGCAACGGTAAATGGTGAGTGGGGAACTGTAGAAGGCCTATGGGCGAATAGTTATACCGCCATCACAAGAGCGAATACCATCATTCATAACTTGGAAAATTCTGATATTGGGCTTTCCCAAGAAGTGTTGGATCAGTATAAAGCGGAGGCCCGATTTGCCCGTGCATATCAATATGCTAAACTGGTTTCCCATTATGGTGATGTTGTTTTTTACCATGATAATATCCCCTTGGATGAAGCCTATTCCTTAACTCGGACAGATAAGGATGAAGTGATGAAAACGGTCTATGAAGATTTTGATTACGCCATTGATCATCTTCCGGTTTCCTATTCAAACAATGAAATCAAAAGAGGAACAAAAGGGGCTGCATTGGCATTCAAGGCCAGAGCCGCCTTGTATAATGGTGATTTCCAAATCGCAAAAGAGGCTGCCCAACATTGCATGGAGCTAGAAGTATACGACCTATACCCGGATTATGGTGAATTATTTCTGCCTGAAAACCGAGATGCATCAGAGATTATTTTTTCCATCCCACGCTCTACCGCTTTAAATTCTGACTTGAGCGCAAGAGGGTACTTGCCCCGTAATAGCGGAGGCTACGCTACTTATGATCCTTCATGGGATTTGCTTGCTTCTTATTTGTGTACGGACGGACTTCCAGTGGATCAATCACCTTTATTTGACCCAAAAGAACCCTTTAAAAATAGAGATCCCAGGTGTAACTATACGATTGTACCGTTTCAAAGTGAGTTTTTGGGTGTAATGTACCAGCCTCACCCTGACTCCCTTTCCGTCTATAATTTTAATACAGGAACCTACCAAATAAACAACGACACTAAAGGCAATCAGTTTTATGCTTCCTTCAATGGACTGGTATGGAAGAAAGGTATCGACCAGACTTGGGTTGATGATTTCAGTGCAGAAAACAGTGTTATAGTGATCAGGTATGCTGATGTCTTATTGATGTATGCAGAAGCAGCCATAGAGCTGAATGAAATCGATGATACTGTAATAGATGTGATGAACCAGGTCAGGGCGCGCGCTTATAAGGTCGCTCCAAGTAATGTCTCAGCATATCCTGCCATCAAAACCAGGTCGCAAGATGAACTGAGAAGCATCTTGAGAATGGAGAGAAGGATGGAGTTTGCCTTTGAAGGACTTAGGTATATGGACTTGATCAGGTGGAAAATAGCAGAGGATGCTTTGAACAATCCGGACTACGGAATGCTAGATCTGGAGCAATTAAGAGAGGAAATAGTCAATAAAGATTTATGGTTTTTTCCTGAAGTTCCCCAGATTGATCAAAATGGCGTCCCGGATTTTTCATCTATGGCCCAGAAGGGATTGATCAAGCAGCTTACCAATAGGCAATTTGACGCTAGTAGGCAGTATCTATGGCCTATTCCCACAAAAGAGATACTGATAAATAGCAACCTTAGCCAAAATCCCGGCTACTGATCAAATAACGTGAAAAGTTGATTGGTTTCTGACTGGTGATTGGTTCAGTCAGAAGCCATTTTACCATTTCTTATGACTTACTCTATATACTTTATGGCCTTGTTGGCCATGTATCCACTATCGGGCATTTTGGGGCAAAATAATTCAGAGGAAATCTTTGAATATGAATTTTACAACGGGTATGTGACCACTGTATATATGGAGAGATCCGTCGCTGGGGTTCCGCAATATTATTGGGCAGAGTTTCACATGCCCATTTGCTTGGATGAATTGTGCAACCCGATGGACTTAACGGTAAAATGGGATTTGTTGGGAGGTTTCCTTGATTATAAGGAATTCGGTCATGATCCTTTGACAAAATTTGATCATAAACCCTTTGACTCCGACGACCATGTCAAGCTAAAAAGCATCCTTAGGAACCAAGCATCTATTCTTCAGGATTACAATATGGAAGACCTAGTAGATACATCGCGTCTGGTATATTCCAACGAGGTAGACGGAATGACAGGGGCGACCAGCAAAACTTTTGATACTGAAGTGGTAAGCGGAGCAGTGTATACCTGTTTTGCCCTCTGGAATGTCGTTAATGGAAGTGTTAAGGATAAGTTGAGGGACCATACCATCGGGATAATGAATGAATCCTTGGCGTTGGAAATGCTACAGTCCCAAAACAGAGATTATGGGCGCTACTTTTTGGGTCAACGTCACCCACTCTCCAAAGCCATGGAAAAGGAAGTCTTAGAAATGGTATATACAGAAGATGAGTATATGGCCATAAGGGCAATAGACCGTTTGGGGGCTGATTTTTGGACACAAAAAAATCATATCGCCCAGTTGATTTCAGATTTTTCCGCGTTCAGTAATCCTGTGAAAAACGCTATATATGCCCGCATGAGGGAAGTAAGTATGAGCCAAGATGGATTGCTTGAATTGATTTTGGCATTGAAAGGTGGGGATGACATAGGTAAGTATGATGTATACCGTGTTTTGATTATCCATAAGAATGAACTCGGGCATTCGGGGAGGAAGCAATTAGAAGAATACCTCCTAGGGATAAAGGATGAATGGGGCCTAGAGGAATATCGATTAATAGAAGAATTAACTATAAATATTGACAATCAATGAAGGATAATAAAAGAAGAAATTTCTTAAAAACCCTGGGAATGAGCTCAGGTGCTTTCTTGTTTAGTCCAGAAGGCAGTTTTATTTCTGGAGAGCAATGGCAACAAAAAGCAGCGGAAGCAGATAGTCTGTCAATTTATAAGAAGGCCACGTTAGAAGTGGATTTGGTGGTGATTGGAGGAGGTATGTCGGGAATCTGTGCGGCAATTTCAGGAGCTAGAAATGGCGCCAAAGTAGCATTGGTCCATGATAGATCACGACTGGGAGGCAATGCAAGTAGTGAAATAAGGATGCACGTAAGTGGAAGTAGTATGCTGGAGACTTTTTGGAGGGAGACAGGCATTCTTGAAGAAATCATGCTGGATGATGCTGTCAGTAACCCTCAGACTGCTTACCCTTTATGGGATTTTGTCTTGTACAATAAGGTAGTAGGAGAACCAAACATTACCTTGTTATTGGATACCCTTCTTTTTGAGGCGGATGCTGACGGTAAAGAAATCAAGCGTATTAAAACCTTTAGTTCACAGACTGAGGAGATTTTTACCATCCACGGGAAGCAGTTTGCAGACTGCACCGGAGACGGGACGTTGGCCGCATTGGTGGGGGCAGATTATATGCGGGGAAGAGAGGCGAAGTCTACTTTTGGGGAGTCGCTAGGGCAAGAAGTAGGAGATAAGGTAGGCATGGGAAACAGCCTCTTGTTCATGGCAGATGAATTTGATAAACCGATGCCGTACACCCCTCCGTCCTGGGCAAGGAAATACACCTATAAGGATTTTGAGTATAGGTACATCCATTCCTTAGAATATGGCTATTGGTGGCTAGAGCTGGCTGGAGAGTATGATATCATAAATGACGGTAGGGAATTAAGGCATGAATTGTTGGCCGTTTTATTTGGTGTTTGGGACTATATAAAAAATTCAGGTAACTACCCAGAAGCAAGTAACTGGGCATTGACTTGGGTGGGAATGGTGCCAGGCAAGCGCGAAAGTAGAAGGATTTTAGGTGATTATGTGATGACCCAAAACGATGTTCAAAACTCCAAGGCATTTCCTGACCGCGTCGCCTATGGAGGCTGGCCACTAGATGACCATCCGGCAGAAGGAATGGACGACACATCCATTAAACCAAACAGAGCGGTACATATTAAGGAGCCATATAATATCCCCTTGAGGGTATTGTACAGTAAAAATATTAAAAACCTATGGATGGCAGGTAGAAATATAAGTGTATCCCATGTGGCATTATCTTCTACAAGGGTAATGGCTACTTGTGCCACTTTAGGACAAGCTATTGGTACTGCGATGGCGATATCAGTGAAGAAAAATATAACCGCTAAGGACTTTATTAAAAACAATGATCTTTTAGGGCAATTACAGCAAACACTATTAAGGCAGGATCAGGCGATGTTGCAAATGACCAACCTCGACCGCAAGGACATGGCAAAAAAGGCCAGCATTTCCGCTTCCAGTGAACTGAATGATGGTCTGGCTAAAAACATTATCGATGGAGTCAACAGAAAAATAAATAATGATGCGAGCCATCAATGGCAAGGAAATATGGAGGGCATTTCTCCTTGGATTTCCTTAACGTGGAATAGCCCTGTTAGAGTTTCTACACTCGAATTTACATTTGATACAGGTCTGCATCGATATTTAAGGATTTCTGGCCAAAAAGTGGTAATGGAAGGTCAGGTTCGTGGTCCTCAACCAGAAACTATTTCCGATTATAAGGTGGAAGGCTATTTGGCAGGGATAAAGGTGTTTTCAGAAATACACGGAAATAATTACTATAGAAAAGTCTCTCATGAATTACCAGGTAATAGCGTGGATTCAATAAAAATCACTGTGTTGAAAACTCATGGAGACGATATCGCGAGGATATTCGAAATCCGCTGTTACGCTTAATAGTGGGATTTTACAATTCCTGTTTTATGATTGTTAGTGGTTTGTTTTATGGTGCAGGTCAATACCTGCACCATTTTTATCTAAATGGCACTGGTTCCGATTTCAAAGCCACCCATCTCTATCCACTTACAGATTTCAATAGCCATCTTTAGTTAAGCTTGTTTTATGGACTTGGTTGCCGTCGACATCGTAATGGATGAATTCGATTGTCGGGGTGTTTTGTTGACGAAAGACCGAGACGGCCAGAAACCCTCCGTTTACCCTCAGAAAATCGTGTTCTGGCCTTTTGTCACCTGGTTCCCAGCCTTGGGCATGGAAATCACTGACTGGCCCTTGGCTGAATTCCCTGAGGCCTGTATCCGGGTCTACTGAGGCATATTGCCAATGGCGATCGCCATTAATAACGACTACTTTATGATCTGACAGGTATTTTCGAAGCCAACTGCCTTCGGAGGAAAAGGAGGCATTGGAGTGGTTGTCAAACTTTCCTTTGGTACGGTCAGGGCCAACAATGGGAGTGGGCGAGACCAAAATCTTAAAGGTTGCATCAGAAGCTTCAACGGTTTTTTTGAACCAATTTATCTGTTCCTGTCCCCAAATAGTTTTTTCGGGGCTGTCCCTAGTCTTGTTGTCACTTCTGTATTCCCTGACTTCCACTAACCAGATCTGTAAATCCTTTCCCCATCTCATGGTCCTGTAGGGCTTGTCAAAAATGGGGACTTGTTCTTGCCATAGCGCTAGACCATCACTAAAGGACAGATTGCCATAAGGGGTGGAAAAAGGAGTGGCATCATCCTTCAGAAGGTCGTGGTCATCCTTTTGTTGGTATACGGGCACTTGCTGATAAAAGTCTTTTAATGATGGCCATGAATTCATCGCATGCCACTTGTGCCTAGCCAATTCAACATTTTTCGCCAATGGCCCAGGCTTATCATAATAGACGTAGTCACCGGTTTGACAGTGAAAAAGAGGATTTAATTTGCCCATGCTGTCATAGATCTTAAAGCCTCTCTCCTTATCATCATAGGACCAGAAATATTGGCAGGTGGATGAAGTGAATAAAACAGGGATGGGCTCATTTGCAGAGGGGGCGGTGGCAAATTGTCCACTAATTTCAGTAAGTGGGCTATCAGGATGTTTCCGCCCTTGGATGGTTATTTTATACTTGGTGTCTGGCTTTAGCTTGGTAAACTTGCGCTTAAGTGTGAAGTCATTGAGAGCAGAAACATATTTCCAGTTAGAATGGATGGTGGTGTCAGTGGAAGTAAGTGTGATCTGCACTTGCCCCATGGTACCGTGGACGGCTCCTTCCATTTGTGAGACGGACATTTTATCATCAAAATCAATTGGTGGCCTGAAAGGTTTGTCCTCTTGGCGATGGTTTACGGAGAGGGAGCGTTTGTTTTGGCATAGCCTCGTGATGAGCACTGCTGAAGAATCCGTGACTTCACCTACCTTAAAGCCCGTCGTAAAATAGACCTTTTCCGAAGATTGGGCGAGAGAAGTAGAGACGCCCAAGAGAAGAATTATGGCAGTGACCAAAAGGTTAAATTGCTGCATGGTGGGTATAGAATAATGATGATTGAGAATTAGTGAACAACCAATAATAGGAGTGTAAACCATTTTATCGAGTGAAGTTTTGGCTTTTTATCCGAGGATAGCCGTCAAAGCCTCCTCTCTGTCATTTCTGGCTGTATGGTACCTGAGTGTTTTTTGACAAATGGTGATCAAATCTTTGCTACAGGAAAATTATTTAAATTTATACGTTTATAAAAACCTTTTACTTCTTATATTTAAAATTGTTAAAATTGAAACAATTAGCAGCGGATATACTTATACGATAATTAAGAATGGAAAGAAGAAGTGCGATAAAGAATGTCTTGGCGATATTTGGCGGAGCGATGACCATGTCTACGCTGGCAGTGTTGGAGCAAGGTTGTCAACCAGTCAAAGACAATGAAACGGTAGGTTTCGGGGAGGAATCCATCCGGCTACTTACCGAAACAGGAGATATAATCCTTCCGGATACCGAAGGGGTACCTGGTGCGGGTGCCTGCGAAGTAGGGAACATCATCGTTAAGATGCTTAACGACTGTTACTCCCAAGCAGATCAGGAAGAAGTACTCTCCTTTATCTCCTATGTGCGGGATAAGGAACAGATGATGGACCTTACCAGAAGTGAACGTGAACAGCTGATAGGGAAAATAGATGCTGAAGTATACGGTGAGACCAAAAACACCCCTTCATTCAGTGCAAAGGGATATAAACTGATCAAAGAATTGACCGTTTTTGGCTATTTCAGTTCAGAAATCGGATTGACCAAAGCCTTGGACTATCATATGATTCCAGGAAGATTTGACGGGTGTATCGACTACCATGAAGGAGATAAGGCCCAAGCATAACCAAGAAACAATGAACCTAAATACAAAAGCAAAAAAAGAAAACACTTACGATGCCATCGTCGTGGGATCGGGAATCAGCGGCGGTTGGGCTGCTAAGGAACTAAGTGAAAAAGGGTTGAAAACACTGGTGCTCGAGAGAGGCAGAAATGTGGAACATATCAAGGATTACCCTACCACCAACCTCAATCCTTGGGAAATGGAACACCATGGAAGAAAAACCAACGAAAACAAGGAAAAGCATCCTATTCAGAGTAAAATTTATGCGTTTAATGAAGCGACAGCGCATTTTTGGGTAAATGATCTGGAAAACCCATATAACCAAGTAAAACCTTATAACTGGATTCGAGGCTATCACATGGGAGGTAGGAGTATTATGTGGGGTCGGCAGTGCTACCGGTGGAGTGACCTGGATTTTGAAGCCAATGCCAAGGATGGCCACGGGGTGGACTGGCCTGTTCGCTACAAAGAGATCGAGCCATGGTATGACTATGTGGAAAAGTTCGTGGGGATAAGCGGCCAAAAAGCCAATTTACCTCAGCTTCCGGATAGCTGTTTTGTTCCAGCGATGGACATGAACTGCGTGGAGAAGCACGTTGCCCAGCGAATAAAAGAGCGATTTGATGACCGTACCATGATTATCGGCAGGGTGGCCAATACCACTGTGCCCCTCGATGGAAGAGGGCCGTGCCAGTTTAGGGATTTATGCTACAGAGGTTGTCCATTTGGAGGGTATTTCAGCAGTAACTCGGCAACCTTACCAGCCGCGATGATGACCGGAAACCTGACGCTGCGACCGTATTCTATTGTGACAGAGGTCTTGTATGACAAAGAAAAAGGAAAAGCGACGGGAGTACGGATCATGGATGATGAGACGAAAGAATATCAGGAATATTATGCTGATGTGATCTTTCTCAATGCTTCTACCTTGGGTACTTCTTGGATATTGCTGAATTCTGTTTCTGAGGCCTTTCCCAATGGCCTTGGCAATAGCAGCGAACAAGTGGGGCATAACCTGATGGACCATCACTATGGGGTAGGAGCCAGAGGGCAGTTTGATGGGTTTCAAGACAAATACTCCTTTGGCAAGCGCCCCAATGGGATCTATGTCCCGCGTTTCAGGAATTTAGGTGATAGTGCTTCCCAGCGGGATTACCTGCGGGGATTTGGCTATCAAGGAGGCGGCAACAGAGGACGAGGGACTGGTGGTGCGGCTGGAATAGGAGCCGACTTTAAGTTATCCAAAATGGTGCCTTCAGAAAATTGGAGTTTTAGTCTCCAGGGATTTGGCGAGCAACTGCCACATTATGAAAATAAGGCCAGTTTAAATCACGACAAACTAGATGCTAATGGGCTTCCTACGCTAGATATAGATTGCGAATTCAAAGAAAACGAACAGAAGATGCGCCAAGATATGCGCGAAAGTGCAGAAGAAATACTGGAAGCATCAGGAGCAATCAACATAGCTTCATTTGACGGAGCCCTTCCTCCCGGTCACTGTATCCATGAAATGGGAACCGCCAGGATGGGTAAAGACCCTAAAACCTCCGTCGTCAATAAGTATAACCAAATGCACGAGGTGCCAAACGTGTACATTACAGATGGCTCTTTTATGGCAAGTTCTGCCTGTCAAAACCCATCCCTTACCTATATGGCTTTTACCGCACGGGCATGTGATCATGCTGTGAAGGAATGGAAGAAAGGAAAGAGTTAGTGGTCTATGCTACAGTGTAAGTTGCTTATATGTTGGATTCAGGTATCCATGACGTTGTTAGTGGTAGTGGGTAAGTCGTCAGACCTATTGGCCGAAGAGAAAAGGCCGAATATCATATTTCTGATGACAGATGACCAACGCTGGGACAATATGGGCTGTTACGGCAGGCCTGAATTCAACACCCCTAATATCGATGCCCTGTCCAGGGCTGGAGTCACCTTTGATAAGGCCTATTATGCGGTGGCTATTTGTATGCCAAGCAGGGTCACGATGCTGACAGGACGTTACAATTCCAGCCACCAAGTGGGATTTGTGGCTCCCACAAACTATACCTTGTCCCAAGCGGATTTTCATAAAGGTTATCCAGCACTCTTAAAAGAGTCTGACTACCGTACTGGGTTTATTGGCAAAGTCGGATTTACAGTTACAAAAGAGGCCATCAGACCAAGTACCCAGAAAGTGCATAATTATAAGGAGCACATGGGCGAGGTCTTTGATTTTTTTGCAGGTAGCGAGACACACGATAGGAATGGCATCGTCATGTGGCCGGAAAATGACCCAGGACTCAAAGAAATTTTTAAAGAAGGACGGCAAAATTCAGGAAGGACCTTGAGAACAGGGGAGGCCATGTTACGGTTTCTGGACACCCAACCAGCGAGCCAGCCTTTCTGTCTCTCGGTGAGCTTTTATGCTGTAAAACATGATCAAAACAGGGATGTATTTTGGCCACATTATGAGCAGTTTAAAGAGCATGAGTTTTCCGTGCCGGATAATTGGGTGGAGGGAGACAATGAAGAGCTTCCTGCTGTGGTAAAGGAAAATGCCCGTGGTGTTCCCTTGCACCGTCAAAGGTCTTCCACACCAGCCTTGTACCAAAAACTCGTCAGGAGATTTGCTACGCAAGGGTATACAGTCGATGAGCAGGTGGGGTTATTGATGTCAAAATTGGAGGAGAAAGGAATCCTGGACAACACCATCATTATTTATACCAGTGATAATGGCCGCTTTCAGGGCGCACATGGTCTATATGATAAATGCCTGCTATATGAAGAGTCAGCCAAAGCACCTTTAATCGTTTACGATGGAAGGGTAGCAAAGGAAAAACGCGGCTTCAGGACAGATGCATTGGTGTCTTCTGTGGATATGGCTCCCACCATACTGTCTCTAGCAGGAGTGAAAATCCCTCAAAAAATGCAAGGAAAAGATTTTAGTGGAATCCTAAATCAAACCCAAGACCTGTCCAACTGGCGGGATGCGGTCTTTATGGAAGATTTATTTTTAGTGGATATGTTCAATGCACGGGGAAAAGACGATCTGGATGAAGCCAATGAAAAATTGATAAATGCCAATATGTCCTACCGAAGCCACGGAATAAGAACAGATCGGTTTAAATATTTTGTTTATTACGAACATACCCCTAAAGTTGAGGAATTATATGATCTGGAAAATGACCCTCTGGAGCAACATAATTTGGTAGATGATCCACGACATTCTGCAATACTGAAAAAATTACGCCAAAAAACCGAAAAAATCTATTTGGATATAAGTAATTAATAGTCAGTTGTTTGTTGGTGTATTTGTTGTGTTTATCAATGCATTGGGAAAAATTTTTTGAAAAAAAATAGCTTATATCTAAACAAACAGTTAGTTATCTGCGTTAGTAAAGGCAAATGGCACGGAATAAAAAATATGTTGAAGAGGAGGTCATTGAAAAGGCGATGACCCTCTTTTGGAAAAAAGGATACGAAACTACTTCGATGCAAGAACTAGAAAGTCAGATGGGAATAAATAAATTCTCGATCTATGCTAGTTTTGGCAACAAAAACGGTGTCTTTTTGGAAAGTTTAAAATGCTATAAACAGCAGCTGAACAGAATCTTAGCTAACCTTAAAGCGTCTGATAAAGGACTGCTGGGTATTAAGCAATATTTCTATGACTTTCTGGAATTTTCCAAAGAAGATAATAACTGGAGAGGTTGTCTAATAACCAATACAGCAATGGAGCTTGGAGATCGTGTAGAACCTGTGGTCAAAGAAGTACTTGTGGGTTTTATGGATGACGTCAAAAGTACATTTGCTGAAGCTTTGGCAAAGAAGGGAGATATAGACGAAGCATCAGTAGAAGAACAAGCAGATTACTTGATGGTGGCCATGTTTGGTCTTGCTTCGGCTTCCAAAGCGTTTTCACAATCACAGCTCCATAGCTATATCGAACAAACATTTAAAAAGGTCTAGGCCTTTTTTTACCCTATAACTAACTAATCGTTTAGAAATAAATTTCAAATCAATAAAACCAATTTTATTATGAGCACTACAGAAAAAAAAGCAGGTTTGACTATTCATACCTTAGATTCTGCACCGGAAGAAAGCAAATCACTACTAAAGAAATCCAATGACGCTTACGGATATGTACCTAATCTTCATGGCGTATTGGCAGGTTCACCGCAGCTTTTGGAAGCCTACCAGACCTTGCATCAGCTATTTACGGAAACTAGCTTTGACCAAACAGAGCTGACCGTGGTATGGCAGACCATTAATGTAGCGCATGAATGTCACTATTGTGTGCCGGCCCATACAGGGATAGCCCATGCGATGAATGTGGATGAGGAAATCATCGAAGCATTGCGTAACGGTACTAAATTGCCAGACGAAAAATTGCAGGTTCTTCATGAGACTACGCTGGCCATGGTCGAAGACAGAGGGGTACTGTCTGATGAGCAGCTTACTGCATTTTATGATGCGGGATACGATGAGAAAAACCTGATGGAAATTATTTTGGGACTTTCCCAAAAAGTCATCAGTAACTACACCAATCACATTGCTGAGACACCATTGGACAAGTCTTTTGAGAAATTCCGTTGGGAAAAGAAATAAACCCGGAGATGCATTGGCCGATATGTTTATGTTATGGCCTGCATCATCCTGTATAAACATTGGACTATAACATTGGGGGGCTTTCCCCTCAATGTTGTTTCTATATGGCTTTTAACCCGGATTATGCGTTAGGAATCGTAGTGAGAGCTGAAATTGCAAGAAAATCAGTTAGTTTGGAGGCATTAGCGTAGCCCCGCTACGGTAATGCCGAAAACTAAAGTGAAACGGCTGATTTTGAAGCAGTTTCAAGTCGCAACAGATAGGCTAATGCATATTCCGGGTTTAACAACAAGTTTTCTACCCGGTTTATGCATTAGGAATCGTAGTGAGGACTGAAAGTGCAATAAAATCAGCTAGTTTGGAGGTGTGAGCGTCCGCCGCCGCGGATCAGGTCGCAATACCTGTGCGCCGTGGCGTAGATAGACTAATGCATATTCGGGGTTCAATAACAGACCAAGATGAAAAAAACAGAAGTTCCAAGAAGGACGTTTATAAAAAAAGCTGGGCTCATAGGAGCATCAGGGCTTTTAATGCCTACTATTCTTAAAAGCAATTCGTTATCTGAAAACACTACAATCATGAACAGGCCAAAAGTACTTTTTTTTGATGTGAATGAAACCCTACTGGATTTGACATCCATGAAAGGAGCAGTAAGTGAAGTATTAGAGGGCAGGGATGATTTGCTTCCCTTGTGGTTTACGACGATGTTACAGTACTCGCTGGTAGTCTCTGCTTCTGGCCAATACGAACATTTCGGCGTCATAGGAGCGGCGGCCTTGCAAATGGTAGCCAAAAATGAAGGCATATCCGTAGATATAGAAAGAGCAAAAAGCGTCATTTCTTCTGAAATACAATCACTTCCGCCCCATCCAGAGGTAAAAGAAGCCTTGACATCTCTAAAAGATAACGGGTACAAATTGGTGTCATTTACCAATTCTTCCAATCAAGGGGTAAAGGCGCAATTTGAACATGCCGGCTTAACTCACTTTTTTGATGAGCGATTAAGTGTAGAAGATGTAGGCAAGTTTAAACCTTTTACGGAGACGTATGACTGGGGGGCTAAGAAAATGGGACTACAGCCGAAAGAATGTATGTTGGTAGCGGCCCATGGTTGGGATGTGGCTGGAGCACTTTGGGCTGGCTGGCGTGCTGCATTTATCGATAGGCCAGGCAAACAGCTGTTTCCTCTTGCTCCGGAAACAGAAATCCAAGCGCCAGACCTGAAACAAGTGGCAGATAAGCTTATCCAATACCAATAAACCTGATTGATACATAAGCAATCCTTATCGCCTGTCCCTACAGATGGTGTGAAATTTCCATCTAACACCGGAGAGCTTTTATATCATGGATTTTGTAGGGATAGAGGGAGTTGGTGAACTAGACCGTCAGCCTGCATGAGGGGAATGGTTTCTCACAGAAAGCACCGAAATCCCAGAAAGCCCTATTTCATTCTGGGGATTCTGTGCATTCCGTGAGAAGTAAAATCTACTAGCAAGAAAACGCATATTCAAAAATCAGAATTAAGATCTTGTTAAAAAATGCATGTCGAAATTATAAATAAGACATTTTTAGCTGATATTTTATAGTAAAACGTTTGAATAGGGCTTTGATGATGGTTTTATAGCAATGCAGTTCTGGAGTTATATAGAATTTTTAGTGAAAAAATATTTTGTGATTAAATGAAAACATAGTATGTTAGTACCTTAATAGAGCTAAACAAACTATCAATTGATCGGAATAAAAGACAAATATGTTACAGATGGCGTTTTAAACCTTTTTATCTGACCTTTTATTAAAACCTTTTATTAAAAGGTTTTAATAATGAGATTTAATTAATTTATCTATCAATAAACCCATGTTTATGAAAACAGAATGTTATACTAAAAGGAGACTGCTCCAAAAGGGGACAATAGGCATGTTCCTCTTAATGGCTATGGGCGGCACATCCTACAATCAAGTAATGGCCTCCCCAGGTGCTTTGAAAGAAGCGGTTGAGGTAAATAATACCGAAAGAGAGGTCAACGTAACAGGTACTGTGACAGCGGTAAGCGATGGCTTGCCATTGCCAGGGGTAACCGTAAAAGTAAAAGGTACCACAACCGGCACAGCTACAGATTTGGATGGAAAATATAGTCTTAATGTTCCTGATGAAGGGGCCGTACTCGTATTTTCTTTTGTGGGCTTTGAGTCGCAAGAAATCCCAGTAGAAGGTAGATCTGTGATCAATGTGGACCTTTCAGAAGACCTTGAAGACCTTAATGAAGTAGTGGTCGTGGGCTATGGTACACAAAATAAGGCATCTGTAAGTGGCTCGATCGCTACCGTAGGAGAGGATGCATTTGTCAGTCGAGCGGCTGCTAACCCACTGGCTGCGCTACAGGGCCAAGTACCGGGTATGTCGATTACGCGGTCTTCTGGTCAGCCGGGTGAAGAAGGTTATGATTTTAAGATCAGGGGACTGACTTCCTTAAATGCTACGGATCCATTGGTGATCGTCGATGATGTTCCTTACACCAATGCAGATGCGATCTCATCGCTAAATCCCAATGATATTGAGTCCATGACAGTGCTGAAAGATGCGTCTGCGGCCATTTATGGTGCCAGGGCTGCTGGAGGGGTTATCCTGATTACTACTAAAAAAGGAAAAACAGGTAAGCCTCAGGTGACTTTTAATACCCGGTTTACTTTAAAAACCCCCGGGCTGGACAAAACCCTGACCAATAGAAGACAATATTTTGAGATGTTTGATGAGGCCTCGGAAAACGACGGCGTTGCGAACAGATGGGACCAACAAGGGTATGGTGAATATTTCCTGAACGGTTATGATGGAGCTCTTTCTCCGACTGTTTTTGGTTTTGATTATCCTTATGACCAGACTTTTGCCGACAACAACTGGCAGGATGTACTCTGGGGAAATAATACGATGATGGCCAATAACCTTAGTATAGCCGGAAAAACGGATAAGTCAAACTACCGGATCTCCATTGGGCACATCGATGACCAAGGTCTTCTGCAGTGGGGAAACAACTCTGTCAAAAGGACCAGTGTTCGGGCTAACTATGGCATGGATATTACCGAAAAACTGAAAGTGTCTACCGTTTTGTCCTATGAGAGGGAGAAAACAGTAGAGCCTTCACTGATGGATAGAGTGTTGACAGATTTTGACCCTCCGTTTATTGCTTCAGAAAATCCATTGGGACAGCCCTATACTTGGATGAATGTGGCGACTCCAAACTGGTTGGCTGAGCTGGGAGGAGATAGCTATGTGACTAGAAATAGGCTTTCAGCTAACTTAAAGCTTGATTATGATGTAAATGAAGACCTGAAACTTGTAGGAGTGGGTGGTGCAAAATATTGGTCCAATGATTCAAAATATTGGGAAAATATCGTAACGTTTTACAATTGGGACGGCGTACCATTGGTCGATCAACCTTCTAGAAGTAGGGCAGGTCAAGGAAGTAATGTCACTAATTATTTCAATTATTCAGCGTATGCTGATTATAACAAAACATTGGGCAAGCATTATATCAACGTCATGGCAGGGGGATCTTTTGAGCAAAATGACTATGACGCTTTCAGTGCCTATCGATATGACTTGATTTCCAGTGAGATCCACACCTTAAATACCGGTGCGGCGGATCAACAATTTAATGATGCCACGGCTAATGCATGGGCGATCGGTTCAGCTTTCGGAAGGTTAAATTATGACTACGATGGCAAGTATTTCTTGGAAGCCAATGTAAGACATGATGGATCTTCTCGGTTTGCTCCAGGGTATCAGTGGGATACGTTTGGTGGGGTAATGGCCGCATGGAGGATATCCGAAGAGGACTTCATGAAAGGTGTAGGGTTTATCGATAACCTGAAGCTTAGGGCATCCTATGGTTCTGTGGGTAACCAAAGTGGTATTGGTCTGTACGATTATATCCCTAGTATCACATTGGGTAACAATTATTATCCTTTTGGTGAAAGTCCACAGTTTATCAATGCGGCAGTTACATCAGGGCTGGTAAGCCTTGACCGTACTTGGGAAAGAGTAATTACCAAAAATATCGGGGTTGATTTTGGAGTCCTTGGCAACAGGCTGACAGGTAGTTTTGACTATTTCGTTAAGGATAACCCAAATATGCTGGTGGGCGTTACGTATCCGGCAGTTTTGGGGGACAATGCCCCAGATACCAACTCCGGTCACCTGAAGACCTGGGGATATGAAGCTGTTTTGGGCTGGAGAGACAAGGTGGGTGATTTTAGCTATCACATTGACCTAGTGTATTTTGATAACCGTACGGAGTTATTATCCATGGAAGGTGCTGATTCATATCAGGCTGGTTATGTAAGGACCAGAGAAGGCTATCCTATCAACTCCTATTTTGGTTATATCTCAGATGGCTTTATTACCTCAGAAGATGAGTTGGCAGAATACATGACGATGCCAGGTGTTCCGCAACAACTTGCGTTAGGCGACGCCAAGTACAAGGACCTTGACGGAAATGGAAGGATCAATGTCTATGGAGAGAATGAAGGCGAAGAGGGCGACGTGGTTTTCTTGGGAGATTCTGACCCCCACCATAACTTCTCCCTTAATACAGGCTTCAATTGGAAGAATTTTGATTTTACGGCCATTTTCCAAGGGGTAGCACAGCGTGATGTGATAAGAGATCCCGGTAATACGTTAAGTTCCCCTTTCAGAAGATGGTGGAAAAACCAAAACTCTCTCTTCTATGACAATACTTGGAGCGAAGAAAGACCAAATGCCCCTTACCCAAGATTGACCCTGAACGGTGGAGTGAGGAGCTGGAACTATAACGCATCGGATAGACTGATACAAAGTGGGGCCTATATGAGGCTTAAAAACTTGATTGTCGGTTATTCTTTGCCACAGTCTGTATTGGATAAGATCAAAATCCAGAAAGTACGTGTCTACTTCAATGGTACTGATATATGGGAAACAACCGGAATCAAAGATGGTTTTGACCCAGAAAAGAATATTAATAGTAACGTGTCATATTATCCGTTCTACAGAACGTACACTCTCGGATTGGACATTACCTTTTAAACCCAACAAATAACAAAGACAATGAAATCAATATATAAATATATCTTCAGTATAGGGGTTTTGGTTGGCTTTTCAGGCTGTTCAGACCAACTGGAACTGCTGCCGGAAGATCAGCTGTCAGAGGCGACCTTCTGGAAAACCCCTGCGGATTTTAAGCAAGCTGCCAATAATTTCTATTTCTATTTTCCCCGTCCGCAGGACCTGACTACGGTCAATGCCGAATCGGATATAGAAACAGACGAAATCCGGAATGACATCAGTTCAGGGATCAATGTGATCCCTACCAGTGACAATAGGTGGGGAAGAGCTTATGAAAGACTAAGGGATATTAACATCCTCTTAAGACAAGCTGGTGAATATCCTAATCCAGAAGAGCTAAACCAATACGTAGGAGAGGCCCACTTTTTCCGGGCATACGTTAATTTCGATTTGTTCAAGGTTTTTGGAAGGTACGTCATCGTAAACAGTGTATTGGATGTCGATTCTCCTGAGTTGATGGCTGGCAGAAATACAAGGGAAGAATCTGCCAACAATATCATTGAGGATTTGGAGGCGGCCATCCCATTACTTCCATTGGAAAGCGAAATTCCCGGCACCGATAAAGGAAGAGTGAGCTCCCAGTCTGCGCAGGCATTACTTTCCAGAGTAGCGCTGTTTGAAGGTACTTGGCAGAAATTCCGCGGAAATACTGACCGTGCCAATGCCTTATTGGATAAAGCTGCCAATGCCGCTGAAGGCGTGATGGAAGCAGGGGAACATGAGCTTTTTAAAGGATTGGGAGAGGAAAGTTACCGTTACCTTTTCGTGATGAACGGCCCTGAGAGCAATCCAGGTGGCCTGACCAAAAATGACCTCAAAGAGCATGTTATTGTAGCCAAATACGATCAACTGATCAGAAAGCAAGGAGGGAATATTTCCCATTCCATGCACAGCTACCATAAGTCACCTACCAAAAAACTCTTGGACATGTACTTGTGTGAAGATGGGCTGCCAATTTCGATGTCACCACTGTACAAGGATGGTAATCCCAATGATCCAGCTATCGATGCAGAGTTTGTGAACAGGGATCTAAGGCTTCAAAATAGCTTTAGAATACCGTTCCACACTTACTACCCGAGAGCTGAAGAAACTTACTACGAGCCTGAGTTAGGAACCAATACCCTTACTGGTTATAACTGGATCAAGTTTGTGAGTATAGAAGATATCGAAAGTGGCGAAGAAGGTTTTGATTCTCCTATTTTACGGTATGCAGAAGTATTGTTAAACTATGCAGAGGCGGTATTTGAAAGAGACGGAATGATCAGCGATGCAGATTTGAACAGATCGATCAATGTAGTTCGTGACAGGGTGGACATGCCGGCATTGACCAATGCTTTTGTTACCAGCAATGGCTTGGATATGCGAACAGAAATCAGAAGGGAAAGAACAGTGGAACTGGCTTCTGAGGGACAGCGGCTATTGGATCTGAAAAGATGGAAAACGGCCGAAGTAGAAATGCCGATGGATATGATGGGCGTTAAGATCACAGGGACCAATTTTGAAGATGATCCAGATGCGGTCTATCCAGGATTGAAAGATGGCTTCTTGTTGTTTCAGGATGCTTCTACTAGACACTGGGAAGACAAGCATTACTTGGATCCATTGCCCCAAGATCAGCTTAACTTAAACAGAAACTTGGAGCAAAATCCAGGATGGTAACGAAATAGTTTTGTCAAGAGCCTCTGATTGCTCCCTATTTGGGAGTGGTCAGGGGTTCTTTTTTTGTTCCACCTAGAATATGCATTAGTCTATCTATTACGGTCTGAAACCCTAGCTGTTCGAGATTTGTAATCTCGAACCGAGATAAAGGGGATTTGAAATCCCCCTAGGCCATTTGTGAACAGCGCAGACATCAATAAGGATATAGGTTTTCAACAACTTACACTAGCCTGACGGCTATGAGCGGCCAGATAGGTTCACCATCGCGGTGCTATGCCTCCATCTCCAATCAGCTTGATTTTATTGCAGTTTCACACCGTCTCTACATCCTTCGGGATAGACCATGACGATTCCTAAATCGGGATAAAACGATATTTGATTATACACTTTATTGCCAGTAGGTTTTATTTCTCACGGAACACACAGAACTCCCAGAATGAAATAAGGCTTTTCTGAGATTTCCATGTTTTCTGTGAGCACCTATTTAATTTCCCTGTGATTACTGGTATCATTGAGGATAATCATAAAACGATAAGCAAAATGAAACCGTGAACCGACAAAAATTAGTTTTTATTTTTCTACTGATGTTGTCCGCTCAGCCTGTGATCAGCCAATCACCCGAAAAGTGGATCAATGCAGGAGTAAGTGGAAATACATCTGTTGATCTGCTGGATCGGCTTGACAGGGATGTGTTGTCGCAGCACCCTGATTGGGTAGTGATGATGGTGGGGACCAATGATATGCTGAACTCTTCTAAAATGGTGGACATAAAAGATTACAGATACAATCTAACCGAACTCACCAAACGGATGTTGTCGGCAGGAATAGAGGTGATTTTGATGAGTCCTCCTCCAGTGGATACAACTTATTTGTTTCTTAGACATTCACCAGGCAGTTTTCAAGTATCTCCAAATGCCAAGATTGATACAGTAAAACAACTTATGCAGGCAACAGCTAAAAGAGAAGGGTGCGGTTTCTTTGACTTGAACCAGCAATTCACCATCAATCACCTTCCGCAACACAATAAAGATTCCCTGATCCGAAACGAGAACAATAGCAACACCAAAGACGGAGTCCACTTGACCAGTCTTGGGTACCGTTTTGTAGCAGACGGCCTGTATGAATACCTAGCAGGTGAAAAGATCTTATTGAAGGGGAGCTAAGGTGGTGTTTTTTGGGGATTCACTCACCAAAGGAGTGGGCGACACTGAAAACACAAAAGCCAACCTAAAAGGCTACCCCGCTTACCTTTGGAGAAGGTTGGACCAAGATCAATTTCGTAATAAAGACTGAAATATGAAGATTAAACCACTAACTTCCAGAACTATGACAACTAGACTCAAAAAAATTCCTTTTTATGTACTGATCATTTGTCTGACCACCAGTTTGGTGAGTATGTCCATGAAGATGATCGACACCAAGGAAGTGTTGGATTACTGTATCGGTAAGGTAAAGGGCAGCTTGGAACAGCTCACAGCGTATGATCGTTTTCCTAGAAATATTCCCGAAGGGGAGAAGCATTGGGAAACTGTCGACGTAAGGGACTGGACCAGCGGGTTTTGGCCAGGTGTGTTGTGGTACAGCTATGAGTACACAGGCGATGATGAGCTTAGACGTCAAGCTGAAAAATACACTGCACCCTTAGAGGTGATCTCAAAAAGTGCTGCACGTGACCATGATATAGGGTTTATGATGTATTGCAGCTATGGTAATGGCTACAGGCTTACCGGAAATCCGAAATACAAACAAGTGCTGTTAGCTTCTGCTGACACCTTGGCCACACTCTTTAATCCTGCTGTGGGTACGATCCATTCATGGCCAAGCAAGCCCCAATACCCCCATAATACGATCATTGATAATATGATGAATTTGGAACTGTTGTTCTGGGCGGCGAAGAACGGAGGAGACCAGCGGCTGTATGACATCGCAAAAAGCCATGCTGAAGTAACCATGGACAACCTCATTCGAGAAGACTATTCCATTTATCATTTGGGCTCTTTTGATGATAAAACAGGCGAGTTTATCGAAGGAAAAACCCATCAAGGCTATGCCGACGAATCCATGTGGGCACGCGGTCAGACATGGGGAATATATGGCTTCACCATTTGTTATCGGGAAACACAGGAAGAAAAATTCCTCGAAACTGCCCAAAAGCTGGCTGACCGATTTATAGAGCGATTGCCCCAAGACGTTGTTCCGTATTGGGATTTTGATGATCCAGGAATCCCTAATGTTCCCAAAGATGCTTCTGCAGCAGCTATAGCCGCCTCCGCCTTATTAGAGCTATCCCAACTGGTCAGGGATAAGGCAGTAAGGGAAAAGTACCAAGAGGTGGCCGTTAACTTACTTGATAAACTGGCATCCAGCAGGTACAGGGCGGGAGATAAGAATGATGCCATTTTGTTACATTCCACAGGACACATGCCTAGAAAATCCGAGGTAGATGTACCTATTGTATATGCGGATTACTATTTTATGGAGGCCTTGCTGAAGTTACGTTCCATGGATCTTTGACCCCAACGCTAGGTTTTAGAATTGGGATTTTATGAATTCTGATAACCCAAAATTACAACATACATGAAAAATCAACTTATTGGATTAATGATACTGCTGTCCACGGCAATGACCAGTTTTGGCGGCACTTTGGAAAAGCCCATCGACAAAGAGGCTGATGTGATTATTTATGGTGGCACTTCTGCTGCGGTCACCGCAGCGGTCCAAGTGGTGAGGATGGGAAAATCAGTGATTATAGTTTCTCCAGATGAGCATTTGGGCGGATTGTCCGCCGGTGGGCTGGGATTTAGTGATACAGGCAATAAGGAAACGATAGGTGGGCTTTCCCGTGAGTTTTATCAGCGGGTTTATGACTATTACGATCAGGAAGAGACCTGGGAATGGCAAAAGAAATCCGAGTATGGCAACAAAGGCCAAGGCACCCCTGCCATAGATGGTGATAAGCGGACGATGTGGATCTTTGAACCGCATATAGCAGAACAGGTATTTGAGGATTTTATCCGTGAAAACCAAATCGAAGTTTACCGAGATGAATGGCTGGATCGGGAAAAGGGAGTAATAGGAGAAGACGGAGGTATCCAGTCGATTACGACCCTGAGTGGTAAGAAATTTATTGGAAAGGTATTTATCGATGCTACGTATGAAGGAGACCTCATGGCCAGTGCCGGAGTTTCCTATATGGTAGGAAGGGAGTCAAATGAACGATACGACGAAAACTGGAACGGAGTACAAACAGGTGTGCTCCATCACGACCATTGGTTCAAGAGTGATATCTCTCCGTATGTGGTGCCGGGAGACCCCCTTAGCGGTGTACTGCCATTGATATCTGTAGCGGATCCAGGGGAGAAAGGCGAGGGAGATCATAGGATCCAGGCATATTGTTTTCGGTTGTGCATGACTGATTTGCCGGAAAACAGGGTGCCATTTCCCCAACCAGAGAATTATGATCCTTCCCAGTATGAGCTGATGTTACGGGTGTTTCAGTCAGGATGGAGAGAAACATTTACGAAATTTGACCCTGTCCCAAACAGAAAAACAGATACCAATAACCATGGGCCATTTAGCAGTGATAATATAGGTAAGAACTACGACTATCCTGATGCTAGTTATGAAAGGAGAGAAGAGATCATCAAACAACATGAAAATTATCAAAAGGGCATGTTGTACTTTATGGCCAATGACCCTAGAATGCCCAGTGATGTTCGGGAAGAGGTGAGCCAATGGGGACTGGCCAAAGACGAATTTGTGGACAATGACAATTGGCCACATCAACTGTACATTAGAGAGGCACGTCGGATGATAGGTAAATATGTGCTTACTGAACATGATGTGACCTTAAAGTACGACACCCCCGATCCAATAGGCATGGGGTCTTATACCATTGATTCCCATAATGTGCAGCGCTATATCAAACCAGATGGCTTTGTTCAGAATGAAGGTGATATCGGGGTACACCTTAAAGCACCTTATAAGATCGCTTTTGGCTCTATTTTACCTAAGGAAAAGGAATGTACCAACCTGCTGGTGCCTGTATGTGTGTCTGCTTCCCATACGGCTTTTGGCTCGGTGAGGATGGAGCCAGTGTTCATGATTTTGGGCCAAAGTGCTGCTACGGCAGCTGTTTTGAGTATTGAAAGCGGTGAAGGACTCCATCAACTTGACTATGAAAAACTAAAAGGGCAATTGGAGGAAGATGGCCAAGTGCTCAATTATGAAAAGTAAAGCAATGTATTGGCTGATGTACATCAAATTATAGCCGTTTTTGGTTTTCCGGGAATATGCGCTGTTTGTTTTTTTTAAATACGGTGACATGCCTTATATTGCAAGAATAATAAAACGATTTAATGATAGACCCAATAATTCCATGAAGGCTAAAAACTTAGGATTGTCAATTCTGATGGCGAGTTGTTTGTCCATTTCGATTTCTCTATGTCAGGGACAGAACATGATATCAAGTCACCTTGATGCGGCACCTGTGCAAGGAGGTTTGGAAATGGAAGACTACTGGGTATGGGGAAGTGCTGTAATAAAGGGCGATGACGACCAATACCACATGTATGCTTCCCGATGGCCGAAGTACCTTCCTTTTCACCCAGGGTGGATGATTGCCTCAGAGATAGTGCATGCCGTTTCTGATCGTCCTGAGGGACCTTACGAATTTAAAGATGTGGCTTTGGGAGCAAGAGGGCCACAGTATTGGGATGGTCGATCCTGTCACAATCCCAAAATAGTAAAATACAAGGACACCTATATCTTGTATTATATGGGATCTACGCACCCATTTGAAGAAGTCACCACTGATAATGTGGATAAGTTTGACTTATCAAGTAAATGGTGCATCACCGGACGTTGGAGGAAGCGGATCGGTATAGCGACCTCAAAAAGCCCCTACGGTCCTTGGAAGAGGAGGGATGCGACGATACTGGATGTGGCACCAGATACGTTTTATAGCTTTCTGACTTCCAATCCGTCGCCGCTAATCAAGGAGGATGGTTCAGTGGTGCTGCTTTTTAAAGGAAGGGGATATAGAGAAGATGGGATTACCCATGGAGATATGAGCATCGGTGTGGCCACGGCACCTTCTTTTGATGGGCCCTATACCGTCCAAGGAGATAAGCCACTTTTTTCGGTGGATCATTTGGGAGAAATAGAAGATCCGCATATTTGGGGAGATGAAGATGGGTATCATATGGTGGCCAAGGACCAAAGAGGGGGCATAACCGGCCATCAAGGGGATGGCCTAATAGCACATTCCGAAGATGGTATTCACTGGGAAGTAGATCCCGACCCAAAAGCATATACCAAAACAGTAGTTTGGGATAATGGTAAAACGATAAAACAGGGGCAATTGGAGCGCCCATTTGTGCTGGTGGAAGAAGGGCAGCCGACACACATTTTCTTTGCTACGATGGACGGGCCAGGAGGTTTTTCCAATGGGACCAAGACATGGAATATGGTCATTCCCATTACCAAAGATTAAGTTGCTCTTTTTAAGCTGGTTAAAAAATTGAAATTATACATCTAACTAATAACAGAAAATGAAACGTTTCATACCTTATGTGCTTTCCTTGGCCTTGCTGGGACAGGGAGCATGTTCAACAAATAATAAAACAGAGGAAAAAGAACAAGCCGTAGTGACGGAAGAAGCATTGCCAGATGATGAGCGAATGGCTTGGTGGCGGGATGCTGGATTTGGAATGTTTATCCACTGGGGACTTTATTCTATCCCAGCGGGAATATACAAAGGAGACACTGTCCGAGGCAATGCCGAATGGATCATGGACAAGCTGGATATTCCTGTAGAGGAGTATGAAAAATTCGCAGGACAGTTTAACCCAGTCAAATTTGATGCAGACCAATGGGTAAAAATAGCCAAAGATGCAGGCATGAAATACATCGTGATCACTACCAAACACCATGAGGGATTTTGCCTGTGGGATTCTGAGATCACCGATTATGATATCATGGATGCGAGCCCTTTCAAAAGAGACATCCTTGCAGAACTTGCTGAAGCCTGTGAAAAAGAAGGTATCAAATTGTGCTTTTACCATTCCATTGTGGATTGGCACCATCCGCAGGCCCAAGCTCCATTGTATCCCAATTATAATGCGGGCCAAAAGGACTCCACGGTGTTTAATCCGGAATTTTCCAAATACTATGACAATTACCTAAAACCCCAAATTAAAGAGCTCTTGACCAATTATGGTGAAGTAGGCGTGGTGTGGTTTGATGGTGACTGGATACCGGACTATACCACCGAAATGGGTAAAGAGCTGTATAGTTTTATCAGGGATATCCAGCCAAACACTATCGTGAACAACAGGGTGGATAAAGGAAGAACCGGAATGAGCGGCATGAACAAAGAAGGAAGCTTTGCAGGGGATTTTGGCACTCCAGAAAAAGAAATTCCTGATACCGGGATAGAGGGTGTAGACTGGGAGTCATGCCTTACCATGAACAATACTTGGGGCTTCAAAACCACGGATCATAATTGGAAAAGCTCAGAGACTTTGGTGCAAGATTTGGTGGACATTGTGTCCAAGGGAGGTAATTTACTATTGAATGTAGGTCCGACGTCAGAAGGTGAGATCCCAAGTCCAAGCGTGGAAAGGTTAGCAGTGATGGGAGATTGGCTAGATGCTAATGGTGAATCCATCTATGGAGCTGAGGCTAGTCCTTTTTCTAGGCCAGACTGGGGAAGATATACCAGCAAAGATGGAGTGATCTATGCCCATGTTTTTGATATCCCTAATGACAGGACGATCAGTGTACATCCAGACATAGCAATTTCTTCTGCTACTTTATTGGCTTCACCAGATCAAGCAGTGGAGGTGGATAAGGAACAGCATCGCCTGAGGCTTCCTGAAGGAATAGAAGATGAAGCAGTTACCGTAATTAAAATACAGTAATAACCCACAGCCAGATAATAGTCCCTGGAGCCTTTGGTCTTCAGGGACTTTTTTTGTCCTTTTTTCAACTCGGGTTATCTTGGTTTATGGATCAAGCCGTATTTATGTGAGGCGATAAATTTCTTTATTTATCAGAACAATGATACGCCACTAAGGCTCCAAGGCACAAAGCAATTATAAATCCCTTTCAGTACAGGTTCCAGCTTGCACTTGGTGCCTTTGGGACTATGTGGCCCTTTTATTTTTCGTGTTTTTACCATTAACAAACTGGCAGTCCCCAGCTTTTACGCTTGGTCCTGGTTGGACCAAGCAAAATATCCTGGGGAATAATTTTGGACATACTTCCTTGAATTTTTTTTCTTATTGATCATTGAAAAAAGCGCTATTGGTGTGCAAAGGGTTTTAGCGTGAATTTATAAGCGCTAGGAAGATGATTGCTGCTAAAACAATAAGGTTATTTGTGATGTTTACCATGGGCGTTGTCTATGGCTAAGTTTGTTACGCCCTTTCAGGGCTTGTTTATACTACTTGGCTATTCCATTTAAAGAAAATCTGATTATAGGCTTTATTGCCAGTAGCTTTTATTTCTCACGGAACCCACAGAACACCCAGAATGAAGCAAGGCTTATCTGGGATTTCCAATGTACAAATCGGGGGAAAGTGCCAGCGGCACGATAAATTTAGTAACCTGCGGATTCATCCGCAAGAGCTTAAGCTCTCCTCAACCTCCCGAAGGAGTGCCAGCGGAACGGATGATAGCTATGCCTACACGAAAATTGTTTCCCTTCAAAACACTAAACGCGTTTGCCCTGTCCCCCAGTGCAGCTGTCGGAACAACAGATGACAGATTTTTCGTGAACACTTTGGTGTCTTGGCCACTTAGTGGCTTCTTCCATTTTTAGAGCAATAAGGGTACTACGGCTGCAAGGAGAACATTTCCGTGAAATAGCACTTGATCGGGAGTACTTACATTTGACTTTCCATGATCTCTATATTTTACTTGATATCAGTTAATCGTTTTAGTAAATAATATTTGGTATAATTTCTATAAATGTGTTTGTAGGATACTTGTGTGTAAGGTGTTTGTTTCAAATAATATTTTAATTAAATGGTCAAACAAATGTTTAAAGTTTGCTAATACTTGTATGATCGGTATGGTATTTTGTTTACTAAATTGTTAAAAATATTTGCATTTATTACCAAAAGGCTTTCAAATATTGTGTAAAATGATTTACTTATAGAATGTTATAGGTATTAAAAAGGTGGGAGATGGCTTATTAGTCTCCTGTTATGACCAACCTTTAGAAATATCTTAGCTCATTATAAACCAAAATAACCTAACATTATGAAAGAAAAATTACCATGGGCGGTATCACCCAGGATTAAAGGCGCAATGGCTTTGTTTTGGGGGGTACAGTTTGTAATTAGCCCCATTTTTACACCAGCTGTTTCTGCTGATTCCGCGACAGCGTTGGCGACCAGTCCTATTGGTCAGCCTTATTCATTTCATTTAAAGGATAAAGAACCAAAAAAAACCGATGAACGGGAAAAACGTTTTATCGAGGTGATCAATGTTCCAGAGAGGAATGTTTTTCCGCTTTATGTAAATGAAAGAAAAGAGAATTATCCGATGGTTTCCTCACTTGATAGGGAAATTGCGGAAGAAAAAGAAGTGACAGGAAAGGTCTTGGTACCCGGAGACCCGTTGGGTCTTCCAGGGGTTACGGTAAGGCTAAAGGGCACAGATGTAGTGACCGTCACAAATATCGACGGTGAATTTTCGATCTCTGTTCCTGATAATAATGCTGTCCTTATCTTCAGTTTTGTCGGGTACCAGACCACAGAAGTACCCGTGGGCACCCAAACGGATATTACCGTAAAGCTCGAGGAAAACCTAGAAGGACTGGAAGAGGTAGTGGTGGTAGGATTTGGTACGCAAAAGAAGGAAAGTGTAGTGGGTGCGATGTCTACTATTAATCCATCTGAGCTCAAAATCCCCTCCAGTAACTTGACCACGGCATTGGCAGGTAGGGTGTCAGGTATGGTTTCTTACCAGACCAGTGGCGAACCCGGTGCTGACAATGCCCAGTTTTTTGTTAGGGGTGTTGCTTCCTTTAACAACCAAAACGGTCCTCTGATCCTTATCGATGGTGTGGAATTAACGGCTGATGATTTGGCCCGGCTGCAGCCTGATGATATTGAGAGTTTTTCTGTGCTGAAAGATCCCACTACCACGGCGATTTATGGTGCCAGAGGTGCCAACGGAATCATCTTGGTGACCACCAAAACAGGTGTAGAAGGCCCCGCAGTGGTTAATTTGAGGGTGGAAAATTCGTTCAGTTCACCGACCCAATTGGTGGAACTGGCAGACCCAGTTACGCATATGCGGCTCCAAAATGAAGCCAATAGGACGCGGGGAGATTTTTCCACTTTTACAGAAGAGCAGATAGCAGGTACCGAAAGGGGAGGAAACCATAATATCTATCCCGCAACCGATTGGTATGAAACCTTGTTCAAAGACTATGCAAGTACTACCCGGGTAAACCTCAATGTACGTGGTGGTGGCCCTAAAGTCCGGTATTATGTGGCTGGATCATTTAACAAGGACAATGGCCTGATCAAATCTGACCAGGCAAATAACTTCACCAACGGTATTGACCTTAAACGGTACTTGTTACGATCCAATGTGAATATAGACCTTCACAAAAACACCGAAATGATCGTAAGGTTACATTCTACCATTGATGATTATAGAGGCCCACTCCAAGGAGGTAACGACATTTATAATGCAGCGGTACGGACGAGTCCTACGCGGTTTCCAGCAGTGTATGATCCAGACCCGAGCTTGGAAGGTGTGCCACATATCCTTTTTGGCAATGGCCTCCCTCCCCGTGGACAGGTCGCGGCCGGTGGAGACGAAAGTGCCGTTCCCGTGTGGTTTAACCCGTACGCAGAACTCCAGAGAGGCTATCGCGATACCCGTCGGCAGCTTTCCTTGGTACAGTTGGAATTTAAACAAAAACTGGATTCTTGGACACCAGGATTGAGTGCCAGGATCTTGGGCAATATCAATACCACTTCATACTTCGAAAATAGGAGGGCTTATCAACCGTACTTTTATAGGTTGTCCACATTTGATCCTTACACCGAGGAATACAACTTGGTAAGAACTGCCTTAGCTTCTGGGGATGAGTCGTTGGAACTACAGCCTGGCCTGCATACCAATAACTCGGTGATTTATATGGAGTCGGCAGTACATTATAACCGAACTTTTGGCAAGAATACGGTAGGCGGCCTAGTGGTAATGATCGCTAGGGAATACCTGGATGGTAATGCCAATACGGTTCAGCTTTCTCTCCCCAGTAGAAACCTTGGTATTTCTGGGCGTTACAATTATGATTATGACAATAAGTATTTTGCTGAATTTAATTTCGGGTATAATGGCTCGGAACGTTTTGCCAAAAACAATCGATTTGGCTTTTTCCCTTCTTTCGGTTTGGGCTGGCTAGTATCCAATGAGAATTTTTTGCGCTCATCATCACTTATCAGTCGATTGAAGTTTAGGGCTTCGTATGGTTTTGTGGGCAACGATCAAATAGGTAATTCCAGAAACGACCGTTTCTTCTATCTTTCAGAAGTAAACCTGAGTGATGGAGGCAGAAGTGCCACTTTTGGACGTGAGCTCAATGCCGGCATTCCGGGGGTATCCATCAGCAGGTATGCCAATCCTTTGGTGACCTGGGAGCTTGCCGAGAAGGCCAATTTTGGTATGGAACTGAACCTGTTTGACGATGCGGTCCAATTGAGAGTGGACGCATTTAAAGAAAACAGGACGAGTATCCTACAGAACAGGGCAGACATCCCCTCCACACTGGGCTTACAGGCACCACTACAAACCAATGTAGGGGAAGTGAAAGCCCATGGGCTGGATGCGTCCCTGGACATCAACCACTACTTTAACAATGAATTTTGGGTGATCGGTAGGAGTACATTCACCTATGCGGACAATGAATTCGTGGTCTTTGAGGAGCCTGACTTTAGTGAAGTAGGAGCTCCTTGGCGATCCAAAACAGGGACGAACGTAAGTGTGGCGCAAGGGTATATTGCCGAAAGGCTATTTGTGGATGATGAAGAGGCAAAAAACTCTCCTGCACAATTTGGAACCCCAGGTGTGGATTATGGCGGTGGAGATATCAAATACAAAGACCTCAATCAAGATGGTATCATCACTGAACTGGACCAAGCACCAATTGGCAAACCACTTATTCCAAAAATCACCTATGGATTTGGGTTCTCGGCCGGTTACAAACGATTTGATATCAACGTGTTTTTCCAAGGCTTGAGTGAATTGTCCTTTATGATCAATCCTGTTAGCACTGGGCCATTCATCAACTCCATCCAGAATGAGGACAATTCGTTGGCTTCGGGGATATTGAGCGAAAACGGTTTGCTACAGGCGTATGCGGATGACCATTGGTCTGAAGAAAACCGCGATGTATATGCGCTATGGCCACGCCTATCTACCAATCAAATCAACAATAACATACAAACGAGTACCTGGTGGATGCGAGATGGTTCTTTTTTAAGATTGAAGCAGCTGGAAATAGGGTATAACCTGCTAAGTGACGCCACCAATAAACTGGGAATGACCAACCTGCGGGTTTACGCCACCGGTACCAACCTGTTTACTTGGAGCAGGTTTAATCTTTGGGATCCAGAGTTAAAGGGAAATGGAATGAATTACCCTTTGCAGCGTGTGATCAATCTAGGTGTTCATATTGGATTTTAAAATATAGAAATGATGAAAGCGAGAATATTAAAATACTTTGTGGTCCTGACAATGATGTTTCCCATGTCCAGTTGTGGGGATTATCTTGATGTGGTCCCTGATAATATTGCAGTGATCGAAGAGGCCTTTGATACCAGGGAAAGTTCCCTCAGGTTTTTGGCTACCCTTTACAATTATCTTCCGCCTTTTGGGCATTACAACAATAATCCGGCATTGGCAGCAGGGGATGAAATAGAGGTAAACGATAACGTGGCAAGAAACTGGAGCAGTAGGAGAATAGCCCGTGGCGGCCAGAATATCATCGCGCCCGATCTGGGTTATTGGGGCAATAACGGTACGGTTACCAACCTGTTTATAGCTTTGAGGGATTGTAATATCTTTTTGGAAAATGTGGACAGACCATTTGACCTGACAGAGGACGAAAAAATCAGATGGATAGCAGAAGCAAAATTCCTAAAGGCCTATTTTCATTTTTACCTGATGAGAATGTATGGCCCGATGCCCATTACCCGCGAAAACATCGATGTAAGTAGTGGTGTGGATGAAGTGAGGGTAAAAAGAGACCCTGTCGATGATGTGACGGATTATATAGTGGAGCTATTGGACGAAGCGATCCCAGATCTACCCTTAGTGATCCAGGATACTGGAAATGAGTTGGGACGTATCACTTCTCCCATTGCTGCATCCATCAAAGCCAGGGTATTGGTGACTGCTGCCAGCCCACTATTTAATGGAAATACCGATTATAGCAACTTTGTAGACCATGATGGTGTGCAGTTGATAAGCAGTGAATACGATGAGACCAAATGGGTCGAAGCAGCGGCGGCTTGCAGTGAAGCTATAGAACTCGCCCATGAAGCAGGTCATCAGCTGTACCGGTTTCAGCAGGCTCCTTCGGACTGGTCTGATACCACTGTGCTGAAACTGAGCATTAGGGGAAGTATGACAGAGAGATGGAATGATGAAGTCATTTGGGGAGGTTCGGACAGCCAGGTTTCAGGAGGATTCCAAAGCTGGGCACAAGCGAAAATAGCCAATGGGCTTACAGCAGAAACACGTCAAAGTGCTCCGTCTACATGGTCGCCACCAATGCGGATAGCTGAGATGTTTTATACTGAAAACGGGGTGCCTATGAACGAAGATTTGGATTACGATTATGCCAATCGGTATGAGGTGGGAACTGCCAATTCAGCCCATAAGCACTACGTGAGAACTGGCTTCGAAACCGCCAAGCTTCACTTGAACAGGGAGCCGCGATTTTACGCTTCCATAGGATTTGATGGTGGTATTTGGTTTGGTCATGGGGTAAAAAGCGATGATGAAGCCCTGTTCGTTAGAGGCAAAAAAGGAGAGCAGTCTGGAGACCTAGACGGACGGCTGTACTCTAATAGCGGCTACTATGCGAAGAAGATGGTTTACTACGAAAACGTCCAACAAACATCCACCGCCGGGTATTCTGCCAGGTCTTATCCATTCCCTATTGTTCGATTGGCCGACCTGTATCTGATGTATGCAGAAGCACTGAACGAATCAAGTGGACCTGCCGCTTCCCATGAGTGGGTTGACCTTGTTCGGGAAAGGGCCGGTTTGGAAGGAGTCGTGACATCTTGGGCCAATCACTCCAATAACCCAGACAAGCCTACGACCCAAGAGGGAATGCGGGACATTATCCAGCAGGAGAGATTGATTGAGCTTTGTTTTGAAGGTATTCGGTTCTGGGACTTGAGAAGGTGGAAGAAGGCATCGGAATATTTGAACAGTGACATTAGGGGCTGGAATTCACAAGGAGAGACCACAGATACCTACTATCAAGTGACCTCTCTGGGTACCTATAAGTTCCTGAGCAGGGATTATCTGTGGCCGATAGCAGAGGAGGACATGATCGCCAATTCCAATTTAGTCCAAAACCCAGGTTGGTAAGTAAAAACAAAAATCGAATATTATGAACATCAATATAAAAATACTAGCGATATTCAGTTTGCTGGCTTGCTTCTCGTGTGAGGAGGAGTATATCGAGCCTTATCCAGAAGATGGGGTGCCTCCCGGCAAAATAGGGGAGGTGGTCGTGAGCAATTTGCCCGGAGGGGCAAAAATAGAATATGCCACTCCACAAGACGAAGATGCACTTTTGGTAGAAGCCCATTATACACGTGACGATGGGAAGGAAGTCGTGACCAAGTCATCCATCTATAAGAATTTCATAACAGTAGAAGGCCTGCGGGAGATCAAGGAGCGTCAGGTAAGCCTGATTGTGGTGGACCGGAGCAATAACAAATCCGAACCGGTGAATGTTAGCATAAATCCTGAAAAAGCACCCATCGATCAATTTTATGAGACCATGGAATTGGTAGAGGACTTTGGAGGTGTGAGGCTACGGTTTGATAACTCCAATAACTTGTCAGCTGAGATTTTGCTGTACAGTGAAGATGATAGCGGAAACTTGGTATATACCCAGTCCACTTTTGTCAATAATGACCAGCAAAATTCGATCGCTTTTCGGGGCTTTGATGTGAGGTTACAGAAATTTGCCGTGAAGGTCATCGACCGATGGAACAATATCACGGATACCTATGAAGAGGAAATCACCCCCTTAAAGGAATCCTTTATTCCAATAGAGAACTTCAGGGATATATTTCTTACAGGTGATCAGGAAGATGCCTTCGGTTGGGTGAAGACCAATATGTGGAACAATACCCTAGGTGGCAATGGCTTTCACACCGCTCAGGATGAGCCAGGTCATGTGGTGGCTCCATATACCGAATCTTACCATATGTTTACCATGGACTTAGGTACCACTGTTAAGTTAAGTAGGTTTAAGTTTTGGCAACGGCAAGGTGGCTGGATATTCAGGCACGGTAATCCCCGTTTATTTGATCTGTGGGGAATTGATGAACTTCCTGAAGATAGTAATGGAAGCCTAGAAGGTTGGGTGAAGCTAGTAGATAACGGCGAAGACTTCAAGCCATCCGGTGGACCTGAAGGAAGTAATAGTGCCGAGGATCAAGCAGCTGCCGCAGCAGGCGAGGAGTTTGACTGTAATGTGGAAGCGCCACCGGTGCGGTACATAAGGTTTGTAAACAAGGAATCGTGGTCCGGTGGTAAGTTTATGCACATAATGGAAATTAATTTTTGGGGACAAGAAGTAGAACAATGAAGACGTCAAAAAGAATGATTTCGAATATAACGAAAGTACTGTTGGTCATGATAATGGGTGCAGGCTTGGTGGCCTGTGAGACCACTATGGAGACCTATGACGAGTTTTTGGTAGATGGTGAGACCGTCTATGTAGGAAAAGCCGATTCGGTAATGGTAGAAGAAGGCTTTGAAAAGCTGAAGTTTAACATAGCCATAAATGCTGATCCCAAAATCACGAAGGGGTTGATCAATACCATTGACGAAACCATCCATCATGAGTTTGAGGTGAACCGCAAGCATGCAGGGGCTGATACCATCACCGTGGACATGGAGCTTCCTGAAGGAGAGTATACTTTTGGTGTTTTCTTTTTTGATGATTATGGAAATAGCTCTATCAGGGAAGAAGTCACGGCTAGGGTCTATGGAGAAGCTTATATAGATCGACTGATGAACAGGGCTATAAGTAATATGGAGATGAATGACCAAAACGAATTGACTATCAATTGGTCATCTCCCATCGGTACAAGTACTTATACCCAGCTGACTTATGAAGACCCAATGGGAGAGGTTCATAGCATCGAAGTACCAAATGAAGATTCTGAGACCATTATAGAAGCTGTAAAGGAAGGTAGTGAGCTGACGATCATTACAGCATATCGACCTACTTCTACCTCTTTTGAGGATTTTATGGCTAATCCATCAGTTGTGATGGTACCGGATATTTCCCTTCCCTAATGGGCTTGTTTTATGCCAGGCCGCCTGAGTGGTGGCCTGGCCCTAGGGATAACGGTAAGAGCGGGAAGTGCAAGAAAAATTAGTTAGTTTGGCGGTGTAACCGTCTGCCAAGGTGGACGGTTACCCTGTCTAACTGCCTGATAGAACCAGAAACTAAGGCTTAATGGTCGATTTAGAAGACATTAGGTCAGGACTTCTGTGGACATGCCTATTAGCCAGCGGCGGGTCGCTTAGATAGACGAATGCCTATTCCGTGATTACCTAAACGGTATTGACTTTGGGTTTGAATTTCCTGATTATTTTGCATTTTAAATCGTTTAACTGTCAAGGCTACCATTAAAGTAAATTATAATTATATTTACGTCATTATGGCAAAGAAGAAAATTTCCATTACCGATATAGCGAAGGACCTCAATGTTTCGATTACGACTGTTTCTTTTATACTGAACAAGAAAGCCAAGGGGAAGATTAGTGAAGAAGTAATCAAAAAAGTGGAGGATTATGTAAAAAAAGTAGGTTATAAGCCCAATCAGCTTGCCCAAGGACTCAGGACGGGAAAATCCAACATCATTGTTTTTATGGTCGAGGATATTTCAGATGCATTTTTTTCCAGTATAGCGCGGTTAATGGAAGAAAAATCTTACCAAAATGGGTATAAACTGATCTTCTGCAGTACAGAAAACGATCCGGACAAAACACGTGACCTTATCCAAATGTTTAAAGATAGACAAGTGGATGGCTATATTATTACCCCTCCTGATGGCTTCGAAAAGGACATCAAGAGCCTAGCTGATGATGGCCACCCTTTAGTTCTGTTTGATAGGTATTTTGCGGACTTGGACGTAAGTCATGTGGTCATCAATAACCAGGAAAGCACTTTTCTTTCGCTTAAGCACATGATAGAAGGAGGGTTTCGTAATATTGGTTTCGTTACGCTGGAGTCTGGGCAGTCCCAGATGGTAGACCGACTGGAAGGGTATGACAGGGCCGTTTCCTTGTATGGTTTATCTAACTACACACTGAGGATCAATTTTAAGGATTTCAAAACACTCAAAGCCTATAACATCATAGAAGACTTCCTGGATGAAAATCCTAATTTGGATGGCTTGTTTTTTGCCACCAACTATTTGGCCAAAAGTGGATTGAGAGTGCTTAAAAATAGAAATATTACTATCCCTGATCAGGTAGGGGTAATGAGTTTTGATGATAATGAAGTCTTTGAGCTGTATACGCCGCAGATTTCTTGTCTCTCCCAACCCATCGAATCCATTGCCGAAAAATTAATGGAGATTATGCTTAAGCAACTGAAAAACACCAATTCTAATGGACATATTATCCATTCCGAATTGCCAGGGAATTTGGTGATCCGTCAATCCAGCTTCAAAAATTAACAGGGATACGTTTAGCGGGTCCAAGGCTCTTCCTATTAATCCTATTTTGTTAAACATTCTTAAAGTAAAACATTTTAATGGTTAATTTGAACTAGTTTTATTCCAAAGCAGTGTAGTTTATATAAATGCTTTTGCAACAAGAGTAGGCTGTGTGGGGAAGGAGCAGGACAGTGCTTCTGTATTGATACTGGGACCATGTTTCTTAGTTCCATTGGGTTGTGCATGGAAGATACATAAGTAGAAATTAAGGTTTTGATAGTAATGTGATCTTATAAAAGGTTTTATTTTTATTACTTAAAAGTAAAACCTTTTAATAAAAGATTATATATTTGAGAAATGAAGTAAAGAACAATGCATTTGATTTGTGTTATTATTGGTCCTGAAAATGACGTGATAACTTATTTTAGTGCAGTAAAAATAAGTGATATATGATAATTGCAGTTTATATTTCTGAAAAGTATTTGGGTAATCATTGTATATTTTGATTAATGATTTGGGTTTTTATCTACCATTCAGGATTTGTGAGAGTTCGGAAGTCTTGAATAATTAATAATCTTTTTTAAAAGGTTTTATTAGGTTAACAACGAAAGCAGAGGTCCGCCTCTGTTTTCGTTAATGTTAAGGCCAATATGCACCCAACTTCATAAAATAAACCTAGAATAATAAAATTTGGTGATTTTAATAGAATTAGATAAATGAAAGAATGTTTTAATGAGGATAATCTTTGGGGGATAGATTTTGGAGGGACAAAGATAGAAGGGGTCATACTGCATTCGGCAAAGAAACCTGAAGTCATCTTTAGATTTCGCGTGAAGACTGAATCCCATTTAGGGTACGAGCATATTTTGGATCAATTTTCCAAACTCTTCAATACGATGAAAGAGAAGGCAGGATATGAGCCAATGGTGATAGGAGTAGGTAGCCCGGGGACATATATTCCCCAAAAGAATGAAATGAAGAATTGTAATGCTACGGTGGTAAACGGTAAGCCATTTAAGGATGACCTGGAGCGAAAGCTAGGAATAGAGGTCATTTTGGCCAACGATGCCAATTGCTTTGCCCTAGCCGAAACCAAAATAGGGATCGTTCAGGAGCTTTACCCAGCAGCCGATGTGGTGTTTGGAGTGATACTGGGCACTGGTGTAGGTGGCGGCGTAGTGGTCAGAGGAGAGATCATCAATGGCAAGCACGGCATAGGAGGAGAATGGGGGCATAACTTCCTCGAAGAGGGTGGTGACAGCTGTTATTGTGGCAAATCAGGATGCAATGAACAGGTGTTTTCCGGCCCTGCTTTGGAGCGATTTTACCATAGAATATCAGGAAAAAAGAAAACCATGCAAGAAATCTCCCTTCTTGCTGAATCAGGCATAGACCCACATGCCCAACAAACGATGGATCGATTGATCCACAGTTTTGGGAAAGCCCTTAGTGTAGTGGTCAATGTCATCGATCCAGACGTGATTGTCTTGGGAGGCGGAGTAAGCAATATCAAACAGATTTATTCCGATAGTTTGAAAACACTGAATCAGATGGTCTTCAATAGAAGTTTCGATGCTCCATTGGTGAAAGCCAAATTAGGTGACAGTGCAGGGGTATTTGGTGCAGCCCTGCTCGTGGGGAAAGAAAAATCAGTGTATGAAGAAAATTAGGAAGTGATCCCATTCCGGTACTTAAGGGAGATACTCTTTGGCACCTAGGAAAAACCCATTTACCCAATAACCCAAATTACTAACCCATGCTTAATGTAACCTTACAAAAAGTGATACTAATGTCCTTAGCCATTTTGGTAACACCATTTTGCAGAGGACAAGAAATAATCAAAGAAACCAAAAAAGAACTGCTCTCGCCCAATGGGGATTTTGAATTCCGCGTATACCAAAAGGAATTAGACCAAGGTGGAAAACAATTGTTTTATGCGGTCAAGTTTAAGGAGAAAGACATCATCTTAGAATCTAAACTTGGTGTTTTGATTAAAAACCAACTTTTCGAATCTGCACTAGCCGTCCCCAATGATACTACCGAATACTGGAGCCAAAACCTTGACCTGGTTGGGGTGAGCAGTGACCAACACAATGAGACTTGGGAGCCATTGTATGGGGAGCGTAAGGAAGTGGTCGATCAATATAATGAGCTGACGCTTCACTTCCAGAAGTTTGGTGACCAAGAAGGGGGAGTGGAAGAAGGCCATTCAGGGACCTCTTACGATAAGCGCCAACAATACGAAATGGATCTTGTGATCCGGGCCTATGATAGTGGTATAGCCTTTAGTTATTCCTTTCCAGAAACCAAAAACGGACTTTTTTTACATATCACAGGTGAGCAAACCTCCTTTACATTTCCAGCAGAAACCTATGCGTACTATGAACGCTGGGCGCAGGGTCCGTATGAACGTAGACCACTTGAAGGCTGGGATGAAGAGAGTGAGCGACCTCTTACCTTAAGTCTTAAAAATGGCATTACCGTCGCTTTGACCGAAGCGAGACTCGTGGATTTTGCACGCACCAAGTTTCGACTTAGCAATCATCAGGCCAATACGCTCGAAACTTCCCTGTATAATACAGTAGATGTCATTACGCCGTACCAAACGCCCTGGCGAGTAATCATGGCGGCAGATACACCGGGAAAATTGATTGAGAACAATGACCTGATCTTAAACCTCAATCCTGAAAATAAAATCGAAAACACTTCATGGATAAAGCCTGGAAAGGTATTTCGCTCTGATCTGACCACTAAAGCAGCTAAAGAAGCCGTGGATTTTGCGGTGTCCAGAAACCTCCAGTATGTCCACTTGGATGCGGGATGGTATGGTCCAGAAATGAAAATGTCTTCCGACGCAACTACGGTGGATCCTGAAAAGGACTTGGATTTGCAGCAAGTAATCAACTATGGCGCCAGTAAGGACATTGGTATCATCGTTTATGTCAATCAACGGGCCTTGGCACAACAACTGGATGAGCTACTGCCATTATATCAAAAGTGGGGACTGAAGGGTGTGAAATTTGGCTTCGTCCACATTGGTTCGGATAAGTGGACTACCTGGTTACATGAGGCCATAAGAAAAGCCGCAGACCATCAGCTCATGGTCAATGTCCATGATGAATATCGTCCCACGGGTTTTAGCCGGACTTATCCCAACTTGATGACGCAGGAAGGTATTAGAGGAAATGAAGAAATGCCTGATGCTGATCATAACACCATTTTGCCTTTTACCCGCTATTTGGCTGGTGCCGGGGATTATACTATTTGTTATTTCAGCAATCGCATCAAGACCACCCATGCCCATCAATTGGCCTTGGCAGCCATTTATTATAGTCCTTTGCAATACCTCTATTGGTATGATAAGCCGGGCTTTTACCGAGGAGAGCCTGAATTGGCGTTTTTTGACAAGGTGAAGACCGTCTGGGATGATACCCAAGTCCTGCATGGGGAAATTGGCAAGTTCATCACCGTAGCACGGCAGTCTGGTGAGGACTGGTTTATCGGGAGTATTACCAATACCGCCTCTCGGGAGGTCGCCTATAGTTTGGATTTTCTGGATAAAGATAAATCCTATATCGCCCATATTTATATAGATGATCCTTCGATGGATACGAGGACCAATGTCAGGATCCTTCGCTATACCGTGAATGCAGAAGACCAGTTGAGGTTTTCCTTAGAGGCCAGTGGTGGGGCAGCGGTTCATCTCTCGCCCGCATCAGGTTCCGGAAAAATTGAAAAATTACCAAATGGTAGTTTGTAAAAAAAGTAAACAGTTTATGATCAAGGTATTTTATTCATTGGTAATTGGTGTTTTGATGCTGGGATGGAGCCAACATGGCTATGCCCAAAAAAGACAATACCTGTTACATACTGCCGATAATATAGAACGGTTAAAGACCCAAGTAGAAAATGACGATAAAATAGCTGATGCTTGGGAGGATCAGTTGCGCAAGGCCGAGCAAGTGGTAAAATCTGATCGGCAAAGTGCCTCAGATTGCCAGGTTTTGGCTTTGGCTTACCGCATGACAGGTAGGGAGGCATTTGCCGAAAAGATCCGGGAAATTTTATTGGCCAATATCGACAAGGATACGTGGGAAAGCCAAGGGCTCCTCAACAGAACACCCTCTTGGAAAGGAGGCTTAAGGACTTCCCATACTTCGTTTTTTTTATCGCTCGGGTTTGATGCAGCTTATGAACATCTATCGGAGGACGATAAACAAAAAATAGCAAAGGGTATCGTGAGGCTTGGCATCAAGCCACAGATGGAGAATTGGCTGGATCCAGAAACCAGCTTTCATACCTTCGATACCATGGGACACAATTGGTGGAGTGCTTGCGTATACATGGCAGGACTATCGGCCATTGCCGTTCGCAACGAAATTCCTGAGGCAGAAAGATGGATAGAAGAAATCGCTGGTACTGCCGGCGAGTGGATTGGGTATTCAGGAAGTGTGCTGCAAAATAAGATCCCGACTTTTGACCAAGACGGTGGCTTTTATGAGAGCATAAACTACGCTGCTTATGGTGTTTCCCAGTACTTACTTTTTCGTTATGCCCTAGAGCAGGCCATGCCTTCTATGGAGCAGGAGGACTTTCCCATTTTGGAAAAAGTCGTTGATTTTTTTATCCATACGACCTATTACGTAGAGGGTGATCTTCCACTATCCGTGAATTTTGGCGATACCAATGTGCACCGAAATGGCAACTCCTGTGTGGTACTTTTGTATAACTTGGGCTACCGGGATGATCGGTATACTTGGTACCTCAATCAGGTGAACAAAGGCAGTGATAAAGAAGGACTGGAGGTGAACTCACCCAACGGACTGATCCTATACCCTGACCTTCCAACGTTGGAGGGTGATTACACACCAGATTTGGCGCACTCGCATTTGTACAAAGAGATGGACTGGGCCACAATGCGGAATTCCTGGGAAAATGACGCCACTATGCTGGCTGTAAAATCAGGTTTTAGCTGGAACCATGCCCATGCAGACGCAGGATCATTTATCCTCTTTCATCAAGGAAAAAATTTGATTATTGATTCAGGAAATTCGTCCTATGGCAATCCCTTGTACACCACATATTATTGTCAAAGTGAAGCGCACAATGTCATTTTATGGGATGGTAAAGGGCAGGATAGAAAAGACCCCTACTTCGGTACGGTGAATCATGGAGATTTACATCACCTCATCGACGGAGACCACTACAAATACCTTTTGGCTGATGCATCGGGACCATATGCCCACTTGTTGAGAAGAAATTACCGTAGTTTTCTTTGGGTCGGGGATGTGATACTGGTGATCGATGACCTGCTGGCACATCAGCCCGGAAAATTTGAATGGCTATTGCATTACAATGGTGTGTCCAAAAGAAGTGGAAAGGATTTGTCCATCAAGGAAGGTGATGCGGAAGTCTTGGTTCGTCCGTTGTTTCCAGAGACTTTTCCTGATGCTGGCCTGCCACATGACTTTCCCGAGCAGATGAGGCTTGAGGAAAAAATGGGGTACAAAGACCATGAACCAGAAAATAAAGTGCCTTATTGGTCCATCAGTCATTTTGAAGAATCCGCACGTACCAAGTTTGTGAATGCTATTGTCTTGAAAGAAGATGGCCAGCCTGTACCGGAAGTAGAGCCGTTTGAAGGAAAGGACTTCTTGGGTGTTAGGATTACCCAAGGAGGGGAGGTCACAGAAGTATATTTTAATCTGCTGGCCGATGGTCGCTTGAAACACCGTAACAGTGTCATCAACATGAACGGTTGGGAAACCGACGCCTACCTGACCGCATTGACCTTTGATGTCGGAAGTGACCGTACAACAAGCGAAAATGTCAAAAAGCTATTTGTCGGTCACGGCAGCTATTTGCGAAGAGATGGACAAGTAATGGTGCATTCCCTGTCCAAATTGTACGGGGAATTTGGGTTTGATGATGATGGAAAAGCCTATATCGATGGGCAAGCAGGGGCAAAAGTCAGCATGAACGGATCGTCTTTTGAGCGTTTTCAAGTAAATGGACAGTCCGTAAACCATTCAGTGGATGAAGAGAGTGGGCTGTTTACATTTCGCCTGTCCGATAAATAAAGAATGATTGCCAATAAAGATGAAACTATAAGAAATATGATGTTAGAAAGTAGGACCATAACAATTGCATTGCTTTCTGGGCTTTTGGTGCTGGGAGCATGCAACGGTCAAAAGCAAAATAATGAACAGGAAACTGTAAAAAAGGAGGGGTTCAATGTGGACGCTCAGCTGGACTATTGTTTGGCACAAGCGGAGAAAACACTGCAAATGATACCTGAGGACTCTGTTTTTCCACGTACTATCAATAAAGGAGAAACAGCTTGGCGGTATGTTCCTGTAGAGGATTGGACCAGTGGGTTTTGGCCGGGTACCCTCTGGTATCTGTATGAATACGCCCAGACAGACCAATGGAAGGCTGCTGCTGATAAATATACCCGCTTCTTGACCCCCTTGTCCCAACGTCCACCGCTGGACCATGACATAGGTTTTCAGGTTTATTGCAGTTTTGGCAACGGATATAGGCTGACAGGAGAACCTGACTATAAGCAAGCTATCCTAGGTGCAGCCGAGCAACTGACCACGCTGTACAATCCAAATGTTGGCACCATTTTGAGTTGGCCGCGGGATGTTCCCAATATGGAATGGCCCCAACATAATACCATCATGGACAATATGATGAACTTGGAGCTGCTGCTATGGAGTGCCGATAACGGTGGCAAGGAAAAATATGAGTCAATAGCCATAGACCATGCCCAGACCACTATGGAGCATCATTTTAGGGAGGATTATTCTTCTTACCACGTAGTAGTGTACGATCGTGAGAGCGGAGACAAAATCAAAGGCGTGACCCATCAAGGGTATTCGGACAGTACCATGTGGGCAAGAGGACAATCTTGGGCTATATATGGATATACCATGGTCTATAGGGAAACCAAGGATCCCGAGTACCTTGAATTCGCAGAAAAGGTCACTGATGTCTATCTGTCCCAGTTGCCTGAGGATTTGATACCGTATTGGGATTTTTCGGCACCTGACATCCCCAATGCTCCGCGGGATGCATCGGCTGCCGCTGTGACTGCCTCTGCACTTCTGGAGCTTGGCAGTTATGTCGGTGGTGAAAAGGGGGCAAAATACCAGGATTTGGCTGAAAAAATGCTTCAAGAACTTTCTTCCGATCGCTATCAGAGCGGGGAAAAGAATTCCGCTTTCTTGTTGCATTCCACAGGTCACTATCCCGCAGGATCTGAGATAGATGCCTCTATCAATTACGCTGACTATTATTACGTGGAAGGCTTGATCAGACTGAAAAAACTGAAGGAAGGAAAGGACATATTAAGTTAAACCCGGTTTATGCATTAGCAATTGTAATAGACAGGCTAATGCATATTCTAGGTAAAATACCAAGTTACAATTAATCGATAATGAATAAACTGTATTGATCATATGACCAAGAAACTGTTTTTGGGAGCTATAGTGGCCTCTTTGGGAGGCTTGCTGTTTGGCTTTGATACCGCCGTGATTTCAGGCGCCGAACAATCCATCAAGGATGTATTCCATCTGGAAGGATTTGCCCATGGTTTTACCAATGCCATTGCATTGATAGGGACCATTTTTGGGGCCATGTTTGCAGGAAAGCCAGGAGATGCATTTGGAAGAAGGAATACATTGGTCGTGTTAGCGGTATTTTATGCCGTATCTGCCTTGGGCTGTGCTTATTCTTCCTCTTGGGAGGGATTTCTCTTTTACCGTTTTCTTGGTGGCTTAGGAGTAGGTGCTTCCTCGGTACTCGGCCCCATGTACATTTCAGAAATCGCTCCTGCCCAATATCGAGGCAGGCTGGTAGGACTCTTTCAGTTCAATATCGTTTTCGGGATCCTTTTGGCTTTTTTCTCCAACTACATCATCAATAACCTAATTGATCAGGAAGCTTGGAGATGGATGCTTGGTGTGGAAGCATTGCCAGCAGCATTGTTTTTGGTGTTGCTCTTTACGATTCCACAGAGCCCTAGGTGGTTGGTGAAGATGGGGAGAGAAGATGAGGCTTTGCAGGTACTTCAGAAATTGGGAACGCTAAATCCTACCCAAACCTTTACTGAAATCAAAGACTCTCTCTATAAAGACCAGGCTAGCAAAAAGGTAAGGCTGTTCAGTAAGCAATACAGTTATCCATTATTATTGGCATTTCTCTTGGCCACCTTCAACCAGTTTTCCGGGATTAATGCGATCATGTATTATGCGCCAAGGATCTTCGGGATGACAGGGCTGGCAGAGGATACCGCTTTATTGCAGGCCATTGCCATTGGTCTTACCAATATGGTTTTTACCGTCATCGCGATGTCTGTCATAGATAAGATCGGCAGAAAAAAATTATTGATTATCGGTTCGGTGGGGATGATTGTCAGCTTAGGATTGACGGCTTATTCATTCCATGTTCAGAATTTTTCTGGATATGGTGTGTTGATTTACCTTATCGGTTTTATTGCCAGTTTTGCCTTTTCCCAAGGCGCGGTCATTTGGGTATTTATTTCTGAAATATTTCCCAATGCGGTCAGGGCAAGTGGTCAAGCATTTGGGACATTTGTCCATTGGTTTTGGGCTGCGGTAATGACTTGGACTTTCCCTGTGGTGGCAGAAATGGAAAATGGAGGCGCCATCGCTTTTGGATTCTTTTTCTTCGCCATGGTCCTTCATCTATGGTTTGCTGTAAAGATGCTTCCGGAGACCAAAGGAAAATCCCTCGAACAACTCCAAAAAGAACTGATCAGATAGCTCGCTTTTTGATCAGTTCTGCTAGCCTGTTTTTGAAAAAGGTAAAACATTTTAGCTGTAGCTTGGGATTTGGTTTATCTAATGTAGAAGGAGGGAAATATTGTACTGGTAATAAAGGTGATCAATGACGAATTTTGGTAAAAACCAAGTAATAAACTCAACATGAACCCAGATGGCTATGCCATCAAAAGTAACTAATCGTGAGAAAAGGAAATTTAATGTTTTTACAAAACCTGCTAGTCCTGATGTTGCTATGCGCTGGAGCCTTTGGGCAGTCCAGCGTCCATAACGGTAAAGAGCATCCACGCCTATATGCTGGGAAAGCTGAACGAGAAGAAATTTTACAAAAAATAAAAAGCCAAGAATGGGCCAATGAAAGTTGGGAAAAACTACTTGGTGAAATAGCTCCCTATGTAGAGCGACATCAGTCCGACCCTGAATGGATCACTTCTAGGCTGGCCATGTATTGGGAGGAAGGTGAGCGCTATACCCAATGTTATATCAAAGGGCAAGACTGGGACTATGGTGAAGGAAATGCGCCAGTACCTACTGTACGACTCCCAGGAATGCGGAAATGGAATGACTTTCAAAATGTTCCCTTGAAAGACCGCATTCCGTACAATGAGAGTGGTGATATGCTGGGCGTGAGCAGGTCTTCCGGTGACAAGACGCCCGTATTGGTGCCCTACAAGGAGAGTGGCCATATGATCCGTAACAATAATAAGGAAATCCTCCAACTGGCCGAAAAATCTGCATTTGCCTACTACCTGACCAAAGAGGAAAAGTACGCTAAGTTTTCTGCTGATATTCTCTGGACTTGGCTATTGGGGACTTACTATATGAAGCCACCATTGGATCCGGAAGAATCTACTGGAGGTCTAGGGGGCTATGCTCCCGGCGGGATCATGGGCTACTATGACTATGAAGTGATCCATGATGACCGGCAAGTGCCAGCGGCTACCACATACGACTTTGTCCATGATTATATGTTGGCAAATCCTCATGAACACCTGTCCCAACTGGACATGAACGTGACGGACCTGGCAGGTGATGTCTTCAAGCGATTTATCGAGATAGGACTGGTCAGAGGCGGGGCGAAGGGCAACTGGAATGTCAATCGCTATAGACATGTGCTGATAAGTATGTTAGTCCTTGAGGAGGATGAGTATTACAATGATGGGAAAGGAATGGAGCATTATATTCCCTATTACACTGAGATATCTACAGCGTTTCATGCACCTCTCCCTAAGATCCTGGAGAATTACAATAAAGAGACAGGCCTTTGGCCAGAATCTCCCGGCTATGCTTCAGGCATGATAGGAGCATTGCTGGAAATGGCCTTGCCCCTTTACCAAGCAGGAATCAATACGCTAGGAGAAAACCCCATGATCCAAAAAGCTGCCATGGCCAATTTAGGTTGGCTGGATGCCAGGGGAAACTTGGTGGTGTTTGGAGATATGCGGGGAGGCCCCTTAAACTACGAGGTTTTTGAACGATTACTGACCTATTATACTTGGGAAGGAATCACTGATGAGGCCAAAAAAGTAGCCACTGTCATCAACAAGGGAATAGCCTCGGATCAGTATGACAGGTCCGAAGTGGATTGGAGAAGGATTATTCTCAACCAACCGATCAATACTACAGAAAACACCCTGCCTTACCATCGTGCTGCATATTCTCCATTTCATCGGCACATGATTATGCGAAATGGAAATGACGATGAAAACGGCATGATGTTTACCCTATATGGCGGCATGCATGGAAGTCACTTATCTTCGAATGGCCTGGCTTGGCAGTTTTACGGAAATGGTTATGCACTGGCACCTGACGGAGCTGCATACGAATCATATTGGACACCGGACATGGGCTACTATAGTGGACCTGTAGCCAGTAATACCATTGTGCAGGGATATTCCAAAGGAGAGATCACCGTTAATGCCATGGACCCAATGGTACCGAGCGGACAATTTTACAATGAAAGTGTGACCTCGGAATTTTGTTCATTTGCTGATGTCTCGGCAGATGAGAAGCGAAGATTAATTGCGATGATCAGAACTTCTCCTACTTCTGGATACTACCTGGATATTTTCAGGTCAGACCTAGCAGAGAATGATTACATCCATCATAATTTGGGTAACCGTATGACCCTAAGTGATACTGGTGATACCCCGATTACGTTGGAAAACAGCAGTATAGAAAATCCTCCCCACGAAGCTTACTCCTTTTTTGAAAATACAAGAAAAGCGCGGTATGCTGATGATTTCAAAGCCACCTGGACCATCGATTCCGTTGCTCCGGCGTTGAACGTGGACATGTGGATGATGGGGCAAGAAGGCAGGGAACTGTTCGTAATGGATGCTCCACCGACTACCCTCCGTCCGGATGTAACTCCCGGCCAAGTCAACAAAGCTCCCCAAAAAACACCCACTTTACTGGTAAGGCAAAAAGGAAACAACGCTTCAGAAAGTCCATTTGTAGCTGTTTTTGAAACATATAAAAAAGGGGAGAATTCATTGAAGGCAGTTTCTACGATCCAGAGCACTGATCGGTTTGTAGCTTTAGAGGTAGGCTCTGATAACACCAGACAACTGATACACAATGCGATAGATAAGGAGGTTTATGAAACCCCAGCAGGAAGTGTTTTTCAAGGTATCTTTGGCGTAGTATCGTTAAAAAATGATGAATTGACCTACCTTTATTTGGGCAAAGGAGGCCAGATAGGGTATGGAGGATACCATCTAGCAGCCATTGAAGGAGAAGTAAGTGCCTCCTTGACAATAGAAAATGGAATAGTAGCTTATTCGGCCGATAAGCCTGTCATGATTAAGCTGCCAGGTGGGGATAAAAAGGAATTTTCGGCAGGTAAGAACATTAGAATACATCCAAGCAAGTAAGTATAAGTAAAATGAACAATAGGTATTTACACATCGTCATGGTGCTTTTTTTGGGAGGGATGATGGCATCTTTTACCCAAAAAACTCCTCCCAAACGGCCCAATTTTCTATTCGTGGTAGGGGATGATCAGTCTCCATTCGACTTGCAGGTGTATGATGGCAAGTCGGTATTGGAAACTCCACATATCAGCCAACTTGCCAGTTCGGGGATGGTATTCGAAAGTGCCCGCCATATGGGATCCATGAACGGTGCGGTGTGTACTCCCTCGCGTCATATGATCATGACGGGAAGAACACTTTGGCACCTTCCTCCCAGTGCGGAATTCCAAAAGCAGACTGACCCTCATCCATTGGACGAGCAGAGTCTTCCGGCTGTTTTCAATAAAGCTGGATATAAAACGATGAGGACCTGTAAGAAGGGAAATTCCTACCCAGGAGCCAATCGGCAATTTACGGTAATAGAGGATGCTACCAAACGGGGAGGTACTGAGGAGACAGGTAGCGCTTGGCATTCCAAGCAAGTGTTGGCGTACTTGGAAGATCGTGAAGCGAATAGGGAAGAAGATCCTTTTTTAATTTATTTTGGGTTTTCCCATCCACATGATACACGGGACGGCACGCCCGAGCTATTGGATAAGTATGGCGCTGTCAACCATAGGGATAAAAACAGCCTTCCACCGGCCAATCCAAAGCAACCGCCCCTGCAAGAAAACTATTTGATCGAGCATCCTTTTTTTCATGGACATCCGGAGCTTAGAGATGAAGAACGTGTAAGCGGCGTATGGAAAAATCGGGATGAGCAAACGGTCAGAAATGAGCTGGGACGGGAATATGCCTGCTCAGAGAATATTGACGACCAATTGGGAAAGGTCCTCCAAAAGCTTGAAAAAATGGGGGAGCTGGACAATACCTACATTATTTATACCTCTGACCATGGTATGTCCATAGGAAGGCATGGACTGATGGGCAAACAAAACCTGTACGAGCACACATGGAGAGTGCCGTTCATAGTGAAGGGGCCGGGTATCCAGCCTGGTCGCCGTGTGGAAGGGAATATCTATTTATTGGATGTGCTCCCGACTTTATGTGATTTGGCAGGAATAGCCATTCCTGAAACTGTAGAAGGAGCTAGTTTTAAGCCAGTCCTTATGGGGCAAAAGGAAACCATAAGGGAAGTCCAGTACGGGGTGTATTGTGGTGGTACCAAGCCCGGCATGCGGACAGTAAGAAAGGGAGACTGGAAACTCATAAAATACGATGTGATGGATGGAGAAGTGAGGGAAACACAGCTTTTCAACCTGGCCGAAAACCCACATGAATTTCTTCCGGAACATCAAAGGGCTGCCAAAATGGAAACTAACTTGGCCACCCATCCGGAGTACTCAGATAAGCTTCAAGAAATGGAAGCCCTTCTGCTGGAAGAAATGGTGAAGCACGATGACCCTTACCGACTTTGGAACCAAGAATAGAAATAATGAAAAATATCAATACCACCTTGTTGTTAATCCTGGCCGTGTTGGCCTTTTCCTGTGAACAGAAGAAGGAAAGGGCAAGCCAGCCCAATATTGTTGTTATTCTGTGTGATGATTTGGGCTACGGGGATTTGGGGGCTTATGGCCATCCAGTGATCCAAACGCCCAACTTGGACGATATGGCGGCCAAGGGAATACAGTTCACCAACTTTTATTCGGCAGCTCCTGTATGTTCACCATCCAGGGTGGGATTGCTGACCGGTAGGAGCCCAAACAGGGCCGGTATTTATGATTTTATAATTGGGGGAAGTAGAAAACGACCCAATAACCGGGACTTGGTCCATCTACAAGCTGATGAGGAAACCATTCCCGCAAGGCTAAAATCTGCAGGATATGCCACTTGTCTATCCGGAAAATGGCACTGTAGCTCATTGTTCAACCAACCAGCCAAACAGCCTACCCCTGACCATTTTGGGTTCGACCACTGGTTTGCTACCCATAATAATGCTGCACCAAGTCATGAAAATCCCAATAATTTTGTCAGAAATGGTCAGGATGTCGGCGAGATAGAAGGGTTCAGTTGTCAGATAGTGGTGGATGAAGCATTGAGTTGGCTTCAGGGGCAGTCGGAAGACAAGCCTTTCTATTTGCAGGTTACCTTTCATGAGCCTCATGAGCCTATTGCTTCTCCGCAGGACTTGGTGGAGAAGTACCTTCCTACTGCCGAAAACCAACACCAAGCCGAGTACTTTGCCAATGTCGAAAACATGGATTTGGCAGTTGGGAAATTGATGGCTTATTTGGAAGAAAACCATGGTGAAAATACCCTCATTGTCTTTACTTCAGACAATGGCCCAGAGACGCTGAACAGGTATGCTCGTGCCAAGCATTCCTATGGTTCTCCAGGAGAACTAAAAGGCATGAAGTTATGGACAAATGAGGCAGGTTTTAGGGTTCCGGGTATTATGTACTGGATGGGAGAGTCCATTTATCAAGGCACTTCTGATGCGGTGGTGTCATCATTGGACTTTATGCCTACATTCTGTGAATTGGCCGGTGTCGAGGTGCCTGAAAATACATTGGATGGCCAATCTTTCCTGCCTGTACTGGAAGCGGGTACAATGGAGGAGCGTGATAAGCCGCTGTTATGGAGTTTCTATAATGCGCTCAACGACCACATGGTGGCGATGAGGAAAGGAGACTGGAAAATTCTGGCACGCCTAAAAATGGAAGAGGGCTATCTGCCCAAAACACTGAACCTTTATCCCGGAAATGAAGATTCCGTAAAAAATGCCAAGTTGGTGGATTTTCAACTGTATGACCTCAGTAAAGACAAAGGAGAGGGGACGGACTTATCCACTGAGCATCAAGAGAAATTAGCGGAGATGAAGCAATCGCTGGAGAAAGAGTATAAAGCATTATTGGAAGGCAGCCATATTTGGGAGCGGGATTCTGAATAATCAATAGCAATAATAAAGTGGAACATAAAATAGGAAGTGTTATGAGTAAATCGGTTTTATGGATAGTCCTTTCGGGCATGGTGTTTTTTGCATGCACCAAAGGTGAAGAGAAGACCGTCCAGCTAACAGATGATTTGACGGTGAAGGCGTCTTTACAGTATAGTGATGATTTTGCCGAAGGTATAGCAAACTGGAAAGCGGAGCAAGGCGAAGGTGGTGAAGTGTACCACAATAATGGAAAACTTGAAATAAATGATAAAAGTGGTTGTACCGTTTGGTTTAAAGAGAAACTGGAAGGTCCGGTCATGATCGAATACGATGCCTATGTCATCGAAGACGGAGGAGAATATGATCGTGTTTCTGACTTGAACTGCTTCTGGATGGCTACTGACGGTGAAAACCCAGACAACCTTTTTGCCAAGTCAGATTTTAGAAAGGGTAGTTTTCCTAATTATGACAGCCTCCATCTTTATTATGTGGGAATGGGGGGACATCACAATACAAAAACAAGATTTAGGAGGTACACGGGCAATGGTGAAAAACCGCTCTTACCTGAGCATGACCTCAGTGCCCCAGAGTACCTCATCACACCAAATACCGTAAAGCATATTCGGTTAGTGGCTTTTGATAATGTTATCCAATATTATCGAAATGATACATTGATCTATGATTATCGCGACCCAAATCCCTATACGGAAGGGCATTTTGGCATCCGAACAGTCCATAATCACATGACCGTAGACAATTTTAAAGTTTACCAGCTCAGTGAAGTAGAAAAATAGCATAGCTTAAGCAATAAGCCCGTCTCTCGTTAACCTAGTTATTAAAATGAAGATTTCAGGATTCCATTATCTGAATTTACTGATAGTATTTACTTTCCTACAGCAGGCAGTTGTGGCTAATCCGTTGGGGTTTTCTGACGAACGGGTGAAAGAAATATACGTCTCTCCACTAGGTGATGATGATGGTGCAGGGACGAAAAATGATCCTTTTGCCACATTTGACAGGGCATTGCGGGAAACCAAAGCATACGCGGGAAAGCAAGCCGTGACAGTGTGGTTCTCTGAGGGAACGTACTATTTGGAAGAAACTATCAGGATAGGAAGTGAATATTCCGGGACGGATTCAAATCCCGTGACTTTTGCCGCCTCTCCCGGAGCAAAGGTCACTATAAAAGGATCCCAGCGTCTGGACAATTTACAATGGGCAGCCTATAAAGAGGGGATTTATGTGACGTCTATTCCATCTGATCTAGAAGAGGTGGACCAGTTATTTGTGAATGGAAACAGGCAAGTGCGAGCGCGCTTTCCCAATTACGATGATCAAAATCCCCTGCGAGGTGGCGAAGGATACATTCAGGTGACTGGCGGTATGAATGAACGCTATGATGAATGGTTTTCCTATGATCCCGAAACATTTACAGAAAAGGAATGGGCACATCCGGAAACAGGGATTGTCCATGCCTTTCAAAGCCACAACTGGGGGAATATGCAGTATGCCATTAAGGAAGTAGATAGGAGTTCCAATAAAGTTTATTTGGGAGAGGGAGGATGGCAGCTCCAGAGAAAATATGGAATAGGAGGAAAAGGGAGCAAGTCTTCTTGGTATTTTATTGAGAATATTTTTGAAGAGCTGGACGATCCGGGAGAATGGTATGTAGACCATGAAGAAAACCTACTTTATTACTACCCTCCAGCTGGGGTAAATCTCTCCGAAGCCATGGTGGAAGTTCCGGTGGTGAATGACCTTATCCAGCTGATGGGTAGCCCATCCTCGCCGGTAAGGCATATTCAATTCAAAGGATTCCGGTTTACCCAATCCAATTACACGTTCATGGATGAATACGAGCCGCTTGCTAGGGGAGATTGGGCCATACACAGGGGAGGAGCAGTGTTTATGGAAGGAGCAGAGCACTGTTTGGTAGAGGACTGTGCGTTTGAATACCTAGGAGGAAATGGGGTGTTCATGAGTGCTTACAATAGAGAGAATGTAGTAAGAGGGTGTCAATTTGTCCACTTGGGAGAGAGTGCGGTGTGTTTCGTAGGGGATCCTTCATCGGTTCGCTTCTATCAGACTTGGGATGATAGTGAGCTACTCGGTAAGGACTGGGTCAAGATGCGTGAGGGGATGGATATGGAGCCAGGCCCTAAGACTCCCGACTATCCAAAAAACTGTGTCGTAGAAAATTCCATCATGCATGACTTTGGTGATGTGGGCAAGCAAGTGGCAGGAATCTATATTTCCATGAGTTTTAAGATCAGGGCATCACATAATACGATCTATAACTGTCCCAGGGCCGGTATCTGTATTAATGACGGTACTTGGGGTGGCCACATCATAGAGCACAGTGATATTTGGGAAACAGTCCGGGAAACTGGAGAGCATGGCCCTTTTAATTCCTGGGGAAGAGAGCGCCAGTGGCGGGGCTCCCGCGGAAAAGATGATCAATTTCTCAAAGAACTCACGAAGCTCGATGCGTTGGAGAATGTAATCGTTCGGAATAACAGGATCGCCAATTACCGTAAATCGATTAGTGCCGGTAACTGGACAATAGACTTGGATGATGGATCCAGTTATTTTGAGATATATAATAACCTTAATTTGGGCTCTACCATTAAGCTTCGGGATGGCATGGCCAGAAAGGTTTATAACAATATCACAGTAAGTGCTGTGCCACTGGGATGGCACGTATGGCCAAAAGAATCTGAAGATGAAATCTACCAAAACATTTTTGTGATAGCCGGTGCTATCCCTGGCAATGAGCAACCTACCCGTAATTTTATCCGGCCGGTGGGGTTACCTTCCGACACTAAGTGGAGTGAGCATTATGACCGAAATTTATACTGGAATTATAATTTTCCTGTGGATTTTTTAGTCACCGAAAGCAAGGATATGAAGGCTTGGTTAGCAGAAGGATATGACAAAAACTCCCTTGTTGCGGATCCGCAGTTTGTAGATCCGCTCAATGGCAACTACCAGGTAAGTGAGGATTCTCCTGCGTTGGCGCTTGGTTTTGAAAATTTCCCTATGGATAAATTTGGGCATCAGATGACCCGGATAGTTCCTTTTGGGGGCGAGTTTGAAGAGGATATAAAAGTGGAGCTAAAGAAGGACTTGCGAGCAAAAGATGGAGGCAAAGTGTATTTTACCCTTGACGGATCCGCCCCGACCATTCATTCCTTGGAATATAATGGTGAATTCATCTTGGATAAAAACACTACCGTAAGGGCGCAGACTTTTGATGCCAATGGCTTACCTGTTGGTTTCGAAATGAAAGCAGATTTTGAAAAAGTGGAAAAAGTTATTTATCCGAGCTGGTTACAAACCTTATTGGCCGGAAAATACCAAGGTGATGTAGTAGCTGCCGACCAAGCATTGGTAAAAGAGGTAGCTGGAGCCACACTGGTGAATATAAAAGATGATCCGGATTTGATTGATGCCACAGGCGGCTACGATTATGGTTGCTATATCAGGTCACTAGATGAGGACAAAGGCGCCATGTGGGGCGATGCAGGGCTAGAGCAAGACTGGGTCATACAACAAGTAAATGGCGTTACTGTCCGAAATATCACCTCCCTGGAAAGGGAATTGGCAAAATACCATAATCAGGACGTGGAAGTAACGGCAGCAAGAGATTATAGTACAAGTACGTTTACCGTAAAAGTACCATAAACGTCAATTGTGCTATCATCTAAATATTAACCCCGGTTGATGCATATTTCAGGTTAAAGAAGAAAATAGGAAATAGTAATCTCGACCAATATGATGAAAAATATACGAAATAGAGCGTTGTGGACATTTTTTGCCTTTATGATTGCATTTTATGGGTATTCCCAATCCAAGGAAAATATAGGTTCCCCTGATTTTTCTGATTGGTCAGGTATCCAAGATGTGGAAGGTGGCATAGCAACGATCCAAAATGCCCAAGCTATTTCTTATACCTATGCCCATCAAAACCGGGTTTATTTCCCTGATATACAGCGTAATTACTTTGGGGATGCCGCCGATTGGACTGCCTTTTCGGGATTGGCCTTTGACCTATATTTGGGATCTACTTCCCTCACTGAAGTTACGGCGGTGTTAAAGGTGGACTCCCTCGACTATAAAGAACTAAACCCTGTGAGTACCGCAAAAGTGAATGTGCTGGGAGAAGGTTGGCACAAGGTCTATATCCCGTGGGACATGTTTGATATTGATGCGGGACAACGGTTGGGGACGCTCTATGCCATTAAGCACGTAAGCTTGTCAGTGAATTCGAATGATAGGACCACACACCAGATCCGGAATGTAACGGTCCAAAAAGGAAGAGCCACTTATCTGGAAGGAGGCATCCAAGGTAAATCAGCCAAGGCCGGAGAAAAAGCGATCTATCGATTTGAAGTGGGCAATTCAACCGACCTGCCGCAGGCAGTCACGCTACGCATCGAGACCATGGGCTGGGAATCCATGAAAGCCAAGTTATCCAACAACATAATTGAGTTGGCTCCGGGAGAAAGCAAAGAAATGGAGCTGAGCGTTTATATTCCAGACCATCTGCCTGAGGGAATCCGGGAAAAGCAAGTGATCAAAGCCATTGCCAATGGAATGGGCGAATCCGAAGCGACACTCACCTTTACCACGGCTGTTCAGCTGCCTTTTCCCAATATTGTTTTTACACCTGATAAGTGGCAGGATGTGAAGGACAAGGTAGCTAACTATGAGTGGGCCAAGGAAGGTTTGGCAGCGTATGAAGAAAAAGCCCAACAATGGAAAGTACCTAAAGGAAATGACTTTTCTGATGTGGAAGGATCCTTGTTGGGGAAGTCGGTTTTCAATACGGACGGAAAAGAGATTTTGGACTGTGCCATTGCTTATCAACTTACAGGAAAAGAGGAATATGCTGCCAAATGCTTGGCGGTGCTACGACGGCTGACCGATCCAGAAATTGGGTATCCCGCCACCTTGGTAGGTGGTGGAAACTCCTTTGTGGCGGAGGGGAAATTTTGGCAATCTATTGGTCGGACATATGACCTTATCCGAGGCAGTGAACTTCTCACGCCAAGGGACAGGGAATTGACCGATGAGACATTCAGGCTTTTTGTGAACCAGACCATTAAGGGAAATAGGCGTGGAGCAATCAGCAATTGGAACATGGCCGAAATTACCGCAGCCCTTTACTGTGCGCTTAATCTCCAAGATTGGCACCTCATTGAGCAATTGCTGGAATCTCCTACTGGGGTGTATAAGCACATCGAGCATGGGATAATGAATGATGGCTGGTGGTACGAGTGTGCCGTCGGGTATAATACTTGGGTAGCCACAGAGCTGTCCGAAATAGCCATTGCCCTGGAGCCTTGGGGGATCAACCTTAAGGACCGACAGTTTCCCATAGGAACCACCAAGCACTTTAGCCTACTAGCCAGCAGAAGAGAAGGAGGCTTGATGGGCATGCAGTTTGAAAAATGGGGCAAAATCGAGCGAAACAGTGTAGGCATCAAGGCGATGTGGGATGCGACCGTCCAATTCCTGGATTATAGAGGAGTGATATTGGCCGTTAATGATGCCGTGGAATCTCAGGTGGCGGGCAAGCCGTACGAATTGGCTTATTACCTATACCGAGATCCTGAATATGCAGCTGTGATCAATAGGGGAGACCAGAGGGACTTACTGTATGGGGTGCCCGATTTGCCGGAAGTAACTTCTGAGCAAATGAAAAAGTCCACCTATGCCGACAATATGGGAATCGTCCAATTAAGGTCACAAACCAAAGGACGGGAACAACGAGAACAGCTCCAAGCATCGCTTCATTATGGATCGCATGGTGGCTACCATGGGCATTTTGATAGGACCAGCCTTGTGAACATGGCCAGGTACGGGCGGAGTTTTTATGGTACCCTGGCTTACTGGTTTCGTTACCAAAGCTACTTGTACAAATTCTGGAAACAAACCTCCATAAATAAAAACATGGTGGTGGTAGATGAGAAAATGCAATTGCCTGTAGAGAATTTCAGGACGTTGTTTCATGCTGGTGAAATGATGCAGGCCACCGCGGTGGAAACCAATTCAAAATGGAGCTATGCACCCTATGGCGGGATCCATTATAAAGCGGACCAAACTTTTGCAGAGAAAGTATGGGAAGAAGGACGGTCCATTACGATCCCAGAAAATGCCCCGGAATATGGTGCCGTTACGGGATATACCGAACCTGTGATGCAGCGAAGGACGATGTTGGTCATGGATGATTATGTGGTGTTGGCTGATTACCTGGAAGGAGAAAAAGAACACCAGTTTGATTGGATGCTGCAGGTGAAAGGTTTTAAAGGAATCTACGCCGATAAGGTGAAATATTCGCACCATACCTTTCAAATGAATACCGATCCACTTGGAAGTGCCCAGTTTATCACGGATTGTGATTGGTATATCACCGAAGGCACCACCAAAACCCAGTACGAAATGTGCTTCGGTGAAGGTTGCGACAATAGGGGAGTTCGACTGCCAAACAGGGCCGACGGCCCATTGAAAATAGATGTTTATAATGCTTGGCCCAGAAAAAACGAAGTGATGATCGGGACATCTACCGAGTCGGTAGGGGTAAATAAAAAGCTATGGTACACCATTTCGGCAGATGGCGAAGAGGTGGTCAATGATAGTACAGGAGCGTGGATTTTGGGAAGTAAGACTATCGCCCTGGATATTGCTGGCAAAAAGCAATTGGAACTGGCATCAAAAACCGAAAGTCGGGTGAACAACAACACCCTGTTTTGGGGAAATGCAAAAGTCATTTTGAGTGATAGTTCAGAAGTTTTTCTTTCTACCCTTCCCCTTACCTACGAAAACATCTTAATTCCTGACGAAAAGGGCAAAGACTATTACGGCGGCCCTGTCAAAATCCAAGGTGAACAGATGGATATGTCCACCCCGGCCATGCCGGAAGACACCAAGGAATGGGGGAAAGTAAAGGTGGATTTGAGCGGTTTGGATGTGGTGAGGTTGGAAGCTAAGGTAGGTGGTGATTTTCCACTGGGCGACGAGACTTCCAGGTTAAAGAATATGGCGGTAAGAAGCCATGGCAAAAAGGCCAGGTACTTGGCCGTACTGGAGCCCTACGAAAACGAATCCATGGTCAAAGAGGTCATTGCCAAAAATGAAAATGAATTGGTGGTAAAACTTCTCGATGGCCGCGAACAACACATTACGTTGTCGGGAATGGAAGAAGGTAATGTCTCGGTAGCAGTCGAGGAATACAAGAACGGAAAACTTATACGGCAAGAAAAAACCAAATAAGGAATGTCAATAAGAAAATTAATAGGGATAGTGAAAGTCATGTTTTTGATCGTGTTGACTTCTTGTGGAGATGAGGCCAAGAAAGTGACCGTATATCCAGCTCCTGATGGAGTGGCACTGTCTGAGGACTATAATGTAACCGTAGACGGGCAGTCGGTGCCGGTTTACAAGACCAAGATTCCACCGGACAAGCCCATACCACGACTGAACCACTCCCGTTCGGAATATGGCTATGCTTCTTTGGCATCTTTTGATATGGCAGAGGAAGCAGTGGAGCTTAGTATAACTTATCCAGTAGCGATCGAGGAGGCAAAAGTCCTGCCTTCATCCTTAGGCATAACACCCCGGATCGAGGGAGACAGGCTGGTATTTAATGTTACCAAACCCGGTAACCTGACCATAGAAATAAATGGTGATTGGCACGAGTCCTTGCATGTCTTTGTGAATCCGATGGAGACCGATGTTCCCGATCCGGATGACCCAAATGTGATCTATTTTGGCTCCGGCCTCCACGAAGTAAGCCATGTCAATGTAAAGGACAGTACCACCGTGTATTTGGCCGGAGGAGCTTATTTAAAGTGTTTATCCGATCCTGAGGAAGAGGACATAGACAGGCTGATTGGGCATAATAAAACACCGCCGACATTTTTGCTGGAAGGTAAGGGTATTACCCTACGGGGAAGGGGCATTATTGACCAATCGGCTATTCACAAAAAGGAAAGACGCTATACCATTTTCTCCCAATATTCCGATAATGTGAAGTTGGAAGGGGTGACCATACTGGATCCGAGCCACTGGACAGTGCCGATTCAAGCCTCAGGAAATATTCATGTAGACAATCTTAAAATCATAGGTTGGCGGGACAATTCCGACGGTGTCGATATTTCCAACAGTCGGGATGTGCTGGTAGAAAACTGTTTTATGAGGACGCTCGATGATGCAGTAGTGATCAAGTCCTTTGAGGGAAAAGGTGAAGTACGGAATATCCATACCCGTAAATGTGTGGTATGGAACGAACTGGCCCATTCTTTTAGCATTGGTGCGGAAGTTCAGGAAGATGTAAGTGATGTGCTTTTTGAAGATTGTGATGTCATCCATGATGTGGGACGAGAGACGGCCTTACGTGTGTATCATTGTGACGATGCACTTATTAGTGATGTTACTTTTGAAAATATCCGGGTAGAAGAAGCCCGCAGGTTAATTTCTTGCTGGATAGGAAAAACACGATGGACCGAATCCGAAGAGCGTGGAAATATCAGAAATGTTACGTTCAAAGACATTAAAGCTATCTCCGCACCCATTGATACCACATTGACCGGTTTTCAGGATGGGCCAGACTGGAAGCCGTACATTATTCGGGATCATGCGAGTATGGAATTGACAGGCTTTGATAAAAACCATACCATTGAAGGAGTGATTTTCGATAATGTGCAGTTGGATGGGGAGATAGTAAGTGCCGATCAGGTAACGATAAATGAATTCGTAAAAGATGTAGCATTCCATTAAAATGGGATTTTCTGATTATATAGTAAAAGGTTTTAATTTTAGATTCAATATATGCGAACGATAAAAAATACATTGACCGTCCTGTTCTTTTGTTTATGGAGCAGCGGGTATTCACAAGAGCTTGTCGGCTCCTTGGACGAATTACTTCCGTATTTGTCCCAAGATGGAGCAGAGGTAACGATAGCACCAGGCACTTATACCATAACAGCAGCAGATATTGCCGAAGGACGCTACCAAGGCATTACCACTATCCGGAAGCACAAAGGCTATGCATTATTGCTTTTTGAAGGGAATAACAGCACTTATGATTTTACAGATGTCACCATTAATGTGGAGACGGCTGGTTTCAGTGATTACGGGGATTTTGATGAGTTTTACGAAGTACAGGTGACAGGCAATGACAACATCATAAAAAACCTTACGCTGACTGACGTAGGATCAGTCCATGATTACCCCAAAAGAAGAGCTTGCAATATCGTCATGGACGGCGCCAATAACAGGATTGAAGGTTTTCATGTCACCACACGGGGATCATTTCCTTATGGTTATGGAGAGTCCTTTGGCAAGGGAGGAAATAATGTGATCGGGCATTATAAACATTCGGCTCTTTTGGTAAGGGGATATAAAAACCATGTGAAAAATTGTAGCATCATCCATCGGTCTTATGGTCATGCCATCTTTATGCAAGCGGCGGACAAGCCGCTGATAGAGGGCTGCTATGTGGAAGGCCAGATGCGGTCTACAGATGATATGCTGGAAGAAGAAGGTACGGGGTCAGAAGCGGATAAGGTGGATTTTATGACCTATTTTGATTATAAGCTTCCTCAAGGCTATATGCTCAGCCTCGGCGAAGAGGGCATACGTGCTTATAATGGCGGAGAAACTATCATAGATGGTGTAGAATATGTCCGTGGTACTTCTAATCCCACCATCCTAAACTGTACAGTAAAAAACATGCGAGCTGGCGTGACCCTCACCCACGCTACAGGTACCAAGTATGTAGAAGGTTGTGTGGTAATTGGTTGTGAGCGTGGGTATTGTATAGGATCTGGCGATATAGTGGATTGCTATGCGGACACACAGTATGGGCCAGCCTTGGGCGTAGACTATGCCACCGATCATGGAACGAATGCCGAAATAACGCTTTTGCCTTATGACGGCCCTTCCTATAATGGGAGTAAGCATGCTGCTATCATCATTGGGCATGACCACTATATTACTTTGAAGGGAGAAGTGCCGGATGCTGACCAAGATTTAAAAATCAACGTTGGTGGAGATAATCGCACCATTGGACTATTAAAAAAGGATGAAAATTATCCTGCTTCCAATATTGTCCTTCACAATTTGACCGGTTATCCCGTGGTAATGGACGATAACAGTAAAGGCTGTACGGGGATTTCTGTCGGTAGCGTAACAGATCAAGGAAGGAACAACCATGTGTTTGAAAAATGATCATAGAGCTAGTTTTGCCCATTTACAAGGGGCTAGGCTGTTAATGAAAAAGATATGAAAAAGTATTGTATTTGGTTTCTTTTATTAATTCTTACTATTTCATGTGGCCCAGAAAAAGAGCATAAAAAAAATGTTCTGCTCATTTGTATTGATGATTTGCGTCCAGAATTAAATTCCTTCGGAGCCACCTATATTAAATCTCCACATATCGATAAGTTGGCTGCAGATGGACGTGCTTTTCATAGGCATTTTGTAAACGCTCCAAGTTGTGGCCCTTCTAGGTATACCTTATTGACAGGTCAATATGGACTCCAGTACCGCCGACATTATAACCAACCACTATTTTCGAGGGCGGCAGAATTTCAGAAGGATGCTGTTTTGGGCGATGCTAGTATGCCAGCGTGGTTTCGGCAAAATGGTTATACAACCGTTTCTGTAGGAAAGGTCTCTCATCACCCAGGAGGTAGAGGTGGGGAAAATTGGGATAATGATTCCATACCGGAAATGCCCAGTGCATGGGACAGACACTTGATGCCGGTAGGAGATTGGAAGACACCTCGTGGAGCCATGCATGGACTTGCTTATGGAAAAGTGAGGGAACCCAATCAAAGAGATGTGATAGAATCGGTAGACGGAGGAGACGATAGCTATCCTGATGGGCTTATCGCAGAGGAAGGCTTAAGACAACTCGAAGACCTGGCCGCAGCCGATAAGCCATTCTTTTTAGCTATCGGTCTTATTAAACCTCATCTCCCTTTTGGAGTGCCTAAAGAGTATTTGGATTACTATGAGGGTGTGGACATACCACCTATTCCTCATCCTGAAAAACCAAATGGAAAAACCACTTGGCATGGTTCCAAGGAATTTATGAATTACAATCGCTGGGGAAAAGATCCTAGAAAAGATGCTGAGTTTGCCATGACTTTAAAAAAATATTATGCGGCCTGTGTGAGTTATGCCGACAAGCATGTGGGAGACATTCTGGATAAATTAAAAGAAACTGGGCAAGACCAAAACACCATTGTAGTAGTATGGGGAGATCATGGTTGGCATTTGGGTGAACATGCAATCTGGGGTAAGCACAGTTTATTCGAAGAGTCGCTGCATTCTCCTTTGATTATTTTTGATCCTGCGATGTCCCAAAAAGGAAAATCCACCAATGCGCTTGTAGAGACGTTGGATGTTTTTCCAACACTTTGTGATTTGACACAGATCGGAAAGCCTGAATATTTACAAGGTATATCCCTTTTACCTTTCATGAAAGACCCGAGCTCAAAGGGACATTCTGCTCTGGCATATTCATCAGGCGCTACTACTATCAGGACAGATCGGTACAGGTTTACGCAAGATGCAAGCGGAAATATGGAATTATATGACCATATGGCTGATGAATACGAAATCCAAAATGTCGCTATGGAAAACCCTGTAATGGTGGAGAAATTGAAAAAACTTATCATAGATAAGGCAGGAGAAATTGCTTTTGTTTGGGATCCATAAATGGACATTCAACGATTTGAAGCTGATCATTACAATTATAAAACCTAATAATAAGCATGACCAATAAATACTTATTCAGCTTACTATTCATATCCTTCGGTTGGTTGACGGCACCCCATCAGGCAAATGGACAGGTAAAAACGGAGATAGACTGGCCAGAGTTCATGTCTCAGCATGACTTGGTTTGGGAGGATATTCCATTACAGTGGGCCGAAGGAGCATTTGTTGGGAACGGGCAACTTGGTATGATGATGTATGCCAAGATGGACGAGAACCGATTCAACTTCCATGTGGGAAGGCAAGATGTGACAGACCACAGAAGGGCACCTGATAAAAAAACATCCATGGGAGTAGAAGGGGCTAATTTGTTGGACTTTTCAAGGCTGGATATTGGCAAAATGGTGTTGCACCCAGCGGGTGAAATTCAAACGGCTCACATCCGTCAGGATTTATACAATGCCGAGGTTCGCGGTACTATTTTTACGGATAGGGGAGAGATTAAATTCCGTGCCTTCACCCCACATGATAGAATGGTTCAGGTTATTGAAGTCAGTTCCACAGAACAAAAAGAGGGTAAGGAACTTCCGTTTTCTTGGGAATGGATGCCTGGAAATCCTTCTTGTCCAAGGGCGCTACTTATGCCGGACCGATATGAGGATACGTATAAAATGAACCCCTATAAACCTGAGATCAGTTCACTGGACGGAGCGTCAGTTTGTGTCCAGCGGCTGGAAGCAGGAGGCGACTATGCCACCGCCTGGAAGGAGGTAAGGTCCGGAGATGGGCGACAGGCGACCGTCTATATTGCTACGGCCAATGAAGTCCCTGAATCTAATAAATCAGCAGGGGTAGCTGTTAGCGATGTGAAGGAAGCAGCCGAATTAGGGGTCGAAGCACTGGAAGTGGCTCATCAGAAATGGTGGCATACCTATTTCCAAAAGTCATTTCTTAGCTTCCCTGACACGAGAATGGAATCCTTTTACTGGATCCAATTGTATAAAATGGCCACTTGCTCTCGTGCAGATGGCCCAGCCCTTGATTTGTTGGGGCCGTTTTTTAAAAACACCTCCTGGCCTGGATTGTGGTGGAACCTTAATGTCCAACTCACCTATTGGCCGTTCAATGCCAGCAACCATCAGGATATTGCTATCAACTATATCAAATTGATCGATGATCACTTTGATTACCAGATCAAGCATAAGTCAGGAAAAAACCTAGGGGATTTTGCCTGGGCCACTCATAATTACTGGTTGTATTTTAACTATCAAGGGGATGACCAATCCATCTTGGAAAAGTGGGTACCCAAAGGGATGGCCATTGCCAAAAAATATGAAGAAAAGCTAGCTCGAAACTCAGAAGGCCAATTAGAATTGACTCCTATGGGTTCTCCTGAATACATGGGATTTAAGTCCTTCAAAAACACCAATTATAACCTGGCCATACTACGTTGGTTGCTCAATGCCCTTATAGAGGCCAATGAAAAAGCCGATCAATACCCCGAAAAGGTAGCGCATTGGAAAAGTATTTTGGCAGATCTGATTCCTTTTCCAGTAGATGAAAATGGGCTGATGATAGGAAGTGACCAAGCAGTGGATATGTCTCACCGTCACTATTCCCACTTGTTGGCATTGTATCCGCTGTTCCAACTAAACCCAAACTCTCCAGCGGATCGTGACTTGGTGGTAAAGTCTGTTTTACACTGGCACAATATAGATAATGGGTCAGGTTTGGCCGGTTATTCTTTTACGGGGGCTTCATCACTTTATGCTGCATTGGGTATGGGAGATGAGGCGGTAGCGGTAATGCAGGATTTTTTGGATGCCAATATTGGTAAGGCCCATTTTCTGCCCAATACATTTTATATGGAGGGCACCAACCCTGTCATAGAAACGCCATTGAGCGGTGCTGCTGCCATAATGGAGTACAGTCTCCAAAGCTGGGGAAATAAAATCCGGGTTTTTCCTGCCATACCAAAAGATTGGAAAAACGCATCATTCAAAGATTTATTGGCCCAAGGAGGTTTTGAAGTAAGTGCATCACTTGAAAATGGCCAGGTCCAATGGGTACGGATCAAGAGTTTGGCAGGGAAACCATGCAAGCTGGTCGTGCCTGGCTGGGAAAATGCCGTTACGGTGGGCATGGACAATGAGGTGAATATTACTAAAACGGAACAAGGAGAATTTTCAATTGAGCTTGGTAAAAATGACACGGTGGTGTTGAGCCCTGCTGTATTGGAAAGCATACCCTCTATAATGCCAGTAGCACACCCTGATGACGAGACGAACTATTTTGGAGTGAAAAAAGGCCGAAAAAGAAAGCCGCTATTGGAAGCGCCTATCTTAGAATATAGTGAACAAAATTGACCAAGATAATTAGCAACGACTAAACGTTAAAAAAGATGAATAAGATCATACTATTTACCATAACCTTATTGTTACAAGGGGGGCTTTGTTTTGGACAAAAGCCCGTATCCGTCAGTTCAAAAGCAGCTGGTGAGAAATTTGAACACTTCTGGAGCAAAAGTGTAGGAGCGGGCCGAGCCAATGAAGGATTACGTGCTGGTTGGCTAGAGCAATTGGAAAAGGTGCAGCAAAATTGTGGGTTTGAATACGTGAGGTTTCACGGTATTTTCCATGATGATATGTTTCCCATCTTTGAAAAAGACGGGAAATACACCTATAACTGGCAATATATCGACGATTTGTTTGATAGGATGCTGGACTTGAATGTGCGGCCTTTTGTGGAGCTGGCCTTTTTCCCTACACCATTGGCGGCAGAAAACAGCAAAACGCAGTTTTGGTGGAAGGCCAATATCACCCCCGATGAATCTAAATACGACGAATGGTATAACTTGGTACAGGCCTTTACCCAGCATTGTGTGGATCGCTATGGGATCGACGAGGTGCTTACGTGGTATTTTGAAGTATGGAACGAGCCCAATCTCTATTATGGATTTTTTGATGGTACCAAGTCGCAGTATTTTGAATTGTACAAACAGTCGGTGCTGGCAGTACGTTCGGTGGATGAGCGACTGAAAGTAGGAGGGCCTTCCAGTAGTAACTTTGTGGCTGATGGCAGGTATGACGGCGAAGTAGAAAGCAGGGATGGCGATCTTATCACATTTACGGCAGATAATATCAATGACCTGGAATGGAAGGGCTCGTGGATAGTGGATTTTCTGGAATACTGTGAAAAGGAAGAGTTGCCGGTGGATTTTATATCTACACATCCTTACCCTACCGATTATCCTTTTAATCCCAATACGGGCAAAGGAAAGGATTTTTCACGGTACGTAAATTCTACCAAGGATGATATGGAGTGGCTTAATGAAGTAATAAAAAACAGTGCGTATCCAACTGCCGAAATTCACCTTACGGAATGGAATACAAGCCCGAACAGCCGGGATGCCATGCACGACTTTTTACCTCCTGCTGCCTATATTGCCAAGGTAAATCTGGATTGCATTGGATTGGCCAATTCATTGGCATTCTGGACGTTTACGGATATTTTTGAAGAAAAAGGTGGTGGAGAGAGTATTTTTCACGGAGGTTTTGGCATGATCAATTACCAAGGTCTTGTGAAGCCTTCCTATCATGCCTATCGAATGCTTCACCAGCTCGGGGACGAGAAAATCTATCATAACGATTACCTATTTGTGAGCAGAAAATCAGGCGATGGAAAAATAGTAGCATTGGCCTATAACTACCCCGAAGACCATTACAATGCAGTGCCTTCCAGTATCAAAAAGATCGACCAGCATAAAAATGGCAAAAGCCGATCCTTGGACTTTAACTTATCTGACCTAAAATCGGGCACCATGTTCAAAATAGAAGTACTGGACTGGGAAAGTGGAAATATCTATGACTACTGGGAACAAATGGGCAAACCGGAACCACCAACGCGTGAACAGATAAAAGTAATGAAAAACTACGCTGAGAACTTGGACACTGACCTTGTTAGTGCCGATGAAAATGGAGAAGTCAGTTTTCAACGTACGCTGGCTCCTTGGAGTTTGGTCCTTATAGAACAGGTTAATTGATCTTTACATCACTTGTGCAAATAATTAAATAAACCATTGTAAATAACCTGAAATGAGATTCATAAGACATATCTTTTTATTTGTCATGCTGGGTGTTTCCATAGCTGGCCAAGCCCAAGACTTGAAGTTGTGGTATGATCGTCCCGCACCGGACTGGAATGAGGCGTTACCTATTGGAAACGGAAGGTTAGGCGCTATGGTCTATGGTGATCCCCTAAGGGAGAATATCCAACTTAACGAGGAAACGCTTTGGTCCGGAGGGCCACACCGCAATGATAACCCGGACACAAAGGCCATATTGGACGATATCCGAGCGCTGCTTTTTGAGGGGAAGTACAAAGAAGCCCATGACTTGGCCAATGCCAAAATCATTTCCCAAACATCCCATGGGATGCCCTACGAAACGGCAGGAAACCTATACCTTGATTTTCCCGGTAGTGATAATTATACCAATTATTATCGGGAATTGGATATTAGTAAAGCCATCCAAAAGACGACCTATACGGTGAATGGTGTGGATTATGAGCGGGAAATGTTTACTTCCTTCGCCGACCAAGTACTGGTCATCCATCTTCGTGCAAGCCAACCAGGGAAAATCAACTTTACGGCCACCATGGATCGGCCTGATTCTACCTTGCGAAAGCTGTCTACAGCAGGTGATAACCTCCTGATAATGAATGGCAGGAATGCTGACCGCAAAAATAAGCGTTTACCCAAAGGTGCTGTGGGAACCAAAGGGCAACTGAAATTCGAATCATTGGTAAAGGTCATCCCGCAAGGAGGGAATCTGGTGACAGAAGAAGCTTCCCTGACCGTAATGAATGCCAATAGTGCTACCATTTATGTTTCCATTGCCACTAATTTTGTCAATTACCAAGATATCAGTGGTGATCAGCATGAGCGAGCCCAATCGTACCTGAAAGGGGTGGAAGGAAAATCCTATGATGCACTCAAAGAAGCCCACATTGCCAAATACCAACGGTTTTTTGATCGGGTAACCTTGGATCTTGGCCATACAGCAGAAGCTGAAAAAACTACCGATCAACGTATCAGGGATTTCAGTAAGGTAAATGATCCTTCTTTGGCGGCACTTTATTTTCAGTACGGGAGATACCTTTTGATCAGCTCTTCCCAACCGGGCGGCCAGCCATCAAACTTACAGGGTATTTGGTGCAACCAACTCGACCCACCATGGAAAAGTGCCTACACCATCAATATCAATACGGAAATGAATTACTGGCCTGCCGAAGTGACCAATCTCCCAGAGATGCATGAACCATTGATCCAAATGGTGAAGGAGCTGTCCGAAGCAGGGAAAGAAACCGCCCAAGTGATGTATGGCGCTGATGGCTGGACGACGCATCACAATACGGATCTTTGGCGCATCTGTGGCCCGGTGGATGGAGCTACTTGGGGGATGTGGCCAATGGGAGGTGTATGGCTGTCCCAACACCTCTGGGACAAGTTCATGTTTTCTGGTGACCTTGAGTACTTAAAGGATGTCTACCCTGCGATGAAAGGTGCTAGCGCTTTCTGTCTTGATTTTTTGACTCCAGAGCCCACAAATGGGTGGTTGGTAGTGGCTCCTTCCACTTCCCCAGAGAACAGGCCCCAACATTTTCCAAACATGGTAAACATAGCTTATGGTACCACGATGGATACACAGCTGGTATTCGATATCCTTACCAAGACTGCCAAGGCAGCACAATTACTCGATGTGGATGCGGAGTTGGTGGCTAAAATTGACAAAGTACTCCCTCAGCTTCCGCCCATGCAAGTGGGACAGCACGGTCAGCTTCAAGAATGGCTTTATGATTGGGATGACCCTGAGGACCATCATCGACATGTTTCACATCTCTACGGGCTGTACCCCTCCAACCAGATTTCGCCTTATCAAAACCCCACATTAGTAGAAGCGGCCAAAAACGTGTTGATCTACCGTGGTGATCCTTCTACAGGCTGGTCCATGAACTGGAAAATCAACCTTTGGGCGCGCTTGCTGGATGGAAACCACGCTTATAAGCTGATGACAGATCAGATCAAATTGGTAGGAAGACCAGATTCCCCCAAAGGTGGCGGGACGTACGCCAATATGCTCGATGCCCATCCTCCTTTTCAAATAGACGGAAACTTTGGATTTACCTCTGGACTGGCCGAAATGCTGGTACAGAGCCACGATGGCGCCGTTCACTTATTACCTGCCCTACCCGATGTGTGGGATAAAGGCAAAGTCGAAGGGCTACGGGCCAGGGGCGGTTTTGTCATCGAGTCATTGGAATGGGAGGATGGTCAGGTCAAAGAGGCCGTTATCCGTTCGACCATAGGAGGAAACTGTAGGATACGTTCTTTTAGCGAACTTTCCCTCAAAGGAACGGGAAGCCTTAAAATTGCCGAAGGCACCAACCAAAACTTGTTTTATCAAGTGCCACAGATCGAAAACCCTGAAATTTCAGCAAAGGCCAGCCTAGCAGCATTTGAAGTGCCTAAAAGCCATTTATATGAGTTGTCAACTAACCCAGGACAACGCATTGTTTTAGTCAGTAAACCATGAAATAACCTTAAGTACTTATGAAGAATCAATGGATTACGAATTTCAAGCATTGTTTTCCTATCATCATTGCCTTGATTGGCCTTCAGAACGTTTGTTTTGGCCAAGGGAATCAGGAAGGAGAAAATGTAAAGAGCGATCGCCGTTTGTCACTGTGGTACGAACAGCCAGCCACAGAGTGGACCAAAGCCCTTCCTATAGGGAATGGTCGACTTGGAGCCATGGTGTATGGCGGGATCCAAATGGAGCACTTGCAGCTGAATGAGGAAACGCTATGGAATGGCGGACCGCATAGTTATGATAATCCAGAAGCCTATCAATACCTTAAGGAAGTGAGGGGATTATTGGAACAGGGTGAATATATCCAAGCTGAAGATACAGCCCAAAAAATGCTCGGGTCACCTTCCAAGCAGATGGCCTATCAGCCATTTGGAGATTTGTTTTTGATGTTTCCGCAAGGTGAAAAAGCAAAAAACTACCGTCATGAGCTTGATTTGGCGTCGGCAGTGAGTACTGTTTCCTATGATATCGGCCCCACCCACTATACCAGGAAGGTGTTTGCCTCCCATCCCGATGAGTCGATTGTCATGCGGGTAGAGGGGGAAGGCGAGGGACAGGTTACCTTTGATCTATTACTTACCAGTCCGCATCCATCCTCCACCTCAGTGGATGAGCATGGCCTGTTAGTGATGAAAGGCCAGTTGGGTCCCCGTGAAGAAAGAGGGCTGATAGGTCCTTGGGAAGGAGAGGGAATCGAATTTGCCGCTAAGGTAAAAGTCTTGGCCGAAGGAGGAGAGGTGGTCTCACAAGGAGAAAAAATATCCGTCAGGGATGCCGATGCAGTGACCTTGGTATATGTGGCGGCCACCAGTTTTGAAAGCTATGATGATGTAAGCGGAGACCCTGTGCAGAAGGTCAATGATGATTTATCGGCAGTAGACGGAAAGTCCTATGACGATTTATATCAAAGGCACATTAAAGAATATTCAGAGGTGTTTAACAGGGTTTCTATTGACCTTGGTGGTCCAGAGGAAGGGGATGATGTCCCTACAGATCAAAGACTTCACAAAGTGATCGACGGAGGAACGGATCCATTGCTGGCAGAAAAGATCTTCCAATATGGCCGTTACTTAATGATAGCTGGATCCAGACCAGGTTCGCAGCCATTGAACCTTCAGGGGATTTGGAATGGGACGATTAACCCTCCTTGGGCCAGTAAGTACACGATCAATATCAATATCCAGATGAATTATTGGGTAGCTGAGGTGTGTAATTTGAGTGAGTTCCATGAGCCTTTACTGAACATGGTGGATGAGTTACAGGGGCCCGGAAGCACTACAGCCGAGGTACATTATCGTGCCAATGGCTGGGTGACTCACCATAATACAGACCTCTGGCGTGGTACGGCTCCCGTGGATGGTGCGCAGTGGGGAATGTGGCCCATGGGAGGAGCATGGCTTTGCCAGCACTTATGGGAGCATTACCTATATACGGGAGATCGTGAGTTTCTCAAGAAAGCCTATCCCATCATGAAGGGAGCGGCCACTTTCTTTTTTGATGCATTGGTAGAAAATGAGGAGGGATACCTGATTACTTCTCCTTCTATTTCACCAGAGCATAGCCATGGGGGCACCACAGCCGATGGCCTAAGTGTGGGACGGGATGGCACCTCGCTTTGTGCTGGTCCTACCATGGATACCCAGATCTTGAATGACCTGTTTGCCAATTGTGTGAGGGCATCTGAAATATTGGGAGAGGACAAGAAGTTTAGGCATCAGGTCGAACGAACAAGAGCCAGGTTGGCTCCAATGAAAGTGGGCCGCTACGGTCAGCTTCAGGAGTGGCAGTCCGATTGGGACAATCCTGATGATCCCCATTCCCATGTTTCACACTTGTACGGACTTTATCCAAGTAGCCAAATAAACCCTTCCAAAACGCCCGTTCTTTTTGATGCAGCGCGGACTTCGTTGATCCAGCGTGGCTTTAATGATGGCTGGCCCGGGGCTTGGAGGATTTCTCTATGGGCCAGGGTAGGAGATGGCAATAACGCCCACAAATCCCTCAATGACTATGTCATCCCAGGATTGTCCGAAAGTTTGCTCAACAACGGTAGGGTGTTCCAGATAGACGCTAATTTTGGAGCGACCGCAGGGATAGCCGAAATGTTGCTTCAGAGCCATGATGGGGCTGTCAACTTATTACCTGCCTTGCCAGATGTGTGGGATAAAGGCAAAGTCGAAGGGCTACAGGCCAGGGGCGGTTTTGTCATCGAGTCCATGACTTGGAAAGATGGTCAGCTCGAGGAAGCAGTGATCAAATCAACACTTGGTGGCAATTGTAGGGTGAAAGCATCCAACGAGCTGGTTTTAGCAAGTGGCCAATCCCTGAAACTGGCCAAAGGCAACAATAAGAATGAGTTTTATCAAATTCCAGCTATAAAAGAACCGGTGATAGCCGATCGCTCGGCCCTACAAGGCTATTCTGTCCCAGAAACCACTGCATATGATATACCTACCGAAAAGGGTGAAATAATCAGGTTGGAGAGGAAGTAAACCATCGCTAGATGCGGTTCGTCATCCAAGGCCTTCACTAAGGATGGGCTATGGCTAGGGAATCCAGCAATACGTCAATAAATTAAATTATGGATATGATACAAAAAGTAAAATTTATAAAACCTCGGTTGTGCTTACTATTTATCTTGTTCTTTGGCATATCGGTCAGTGGAATCGCTAAGGAGTTTTATGTCTCCCCGTCAGGAAATGATAAAGGGAAAGGGACATTGAAAAAGCCTTTTGCGACCATTGCCTATGCCCAATCGATGGTGAGGGCTTTCAAAAAAGCCAATCCCACAGAACCCGTCACGGTTTACCTAAAAGGCGGGAAATATTACCTGTCCGAGCCTATCGTGTTTACCGCAGCGGATAGCGGTACTGCAGACGCTCCCATCACCTATAAAGCGTATAAAGATGAAGTACCCATGGTACTGGGAGGCGTGGAGCTGACAGACTTGCAATGGGAACAATATGATGAGCATATCTACAAGACCAAGGTGCCAGAAGGGCTGGTCTTCGAAACCCTTTTTGTCAACGGAAAACAACAAGTGCTTGCCCGCTATCCCAATTACGACGAGGATGCTGCCAAGTTCAATGGAACGGCCGCAGACTGTTTATCCCCAGAGAGGGTAGCTACTTGGGAAGACCCCACCTATGGTTACTTTCATGCCATGCACAAGGCGCTATGGGGAGGTGTTCATTATCAGATCACTGGTAAGAAAAATGACCAAGAGGTGATCCTCGAAGGGGGCACGCAAAACAACCGCGGAAGTAGTCAGCACGCTGAATTTCGCTTTGTGGAAAACATCTTCGAAGAGCTGGATACCTTAAACGAATGGTATTTGGACCGAAAAACCTCCGAACTATATTTTTATCCGGAAGAGCAACAGGATTTGGACAAAGCAGCGATAGAGGTCGCCGCTTTGGAACAACTGTTCGTGTTTGATGGGACAATGGAAAACCCCGTGAAGTATGTTTCCATTGAAGGGTTGACCCTAAAGCGCACCATTAGGACATTTATGAAGACCGCCAATCGCTTGTTGCGTAGTGACTGGACGATTTATAGGGGCGGAGTGGTCCATTTTGAGGGAACGGAAAATTGTGCCATTAAGGATTGTGAAATGAGTGACTTGGGAGGCAATGCCGTATTCTTTAATGAGTATAATAAAAACAGTGCTGTAGAAGGTTGTCATATATTTGATGTAGGAGGAAGCGGTGTTTGTTTTGTAGGAGATATCAATACAGTATGGCATGAGAACTACGATATTGGCAATGCCCCGGATCTGGACAAGATGAACTTTACGCGCGGCCCAAAAACCGATAATTACCCCCAACATTGCCTTGTGGACAATAACCTGATCCATAATATAGGAACGGTGGAAAAACAAACGGCAGGGGTACATATGAGTTTGGCGGCTTATATTACTGTGAGCAGAAATAGTATTTATGACGTGCCCAGAGCAGGGATCAATATTAGTGAAGGAAAATGGGGAGGGCATATATTGGAATACAATGATGTGTTCCTGACCGTCCAAGAAACCCATGATCATGGTGCCTTTAACAGTTGGGGACGGGATCGGTATTATACTAAAAACAGAGGTGCTGCCGGAGATAGAGTGGCCCTGCATGGGTATGATTTGGTGAGATTGGATATGATTGAAAAGAATGTAATCAGAAACAACCGTTTTCGTTGTGATCACGGATGGGACATAGACCTTGATGATGGCTCCGCTTGGTACGAAATCTATAATAATGTTTGTTTGAGTGGAGGTATCAAATTGCGTGACGGGATGCTCAGGACAGTTTATAATAACGTCACCATCAATAACTCCATGAACTTGCACGTATGGTTGCAAAATAGTGGGGACACCGTTAAGAATAATATTTTCACCCATGGGTACATGCCCATAGGCATGAGGCACTGGGGATCTCAGCTTGATTCCAATCTGTTTTTCCAAAAAGAATCCTTAAAGAAAATCCAGAACTCCTTTGGTACCGATCAGAACAGTGTGTATGGAGATCCTGAGTTTGCAGATCCTGCCAATGGTGATTATACAGTGACCGATACGGCCTTGGCCAATAAGATAGGATGGAAGAATTTTGCAATGGATCAATTTGGCGTTCAAAAACCTGCTCTAAAGGCCATTGCCAAAACGCCTGAAATCCCTGAAATCGAACTGACACCTGACGAGGTGATTCCCGGTGTGGAATACATGGGCGGTGTGATAAAGAACATTGTCAATGATGGCGAAAAATCAGCAGCAGGACTGCCTGACTATAAAGGAGCCAAGATCGTAGAAAGGCCAACAAAGGGGATTTTCTCAGTCGTCCAATTACAGGACGATGATGTGATCCTCAAATTGGATGATGAAGAAATCGACAATATTGATGATTTCAGGACCCTTTTGGCCAGTGACCATGTGTATGGAACCATTGGGGTATGGCGATACCAAAAGCTGATCGAGCTGGAATTGCCTGATCCTGCTGATTGCACTATTCCAATGATGATCGATAAGGAAAATTGGGAATTGGTTTCTGTAGACAGTGAAGCAGCAGATTATTCGGCCAAAAATGCTATAGATGGGGATCCACAGACTTTTTGGCACACACAGTTTGAACCTACCGAACCGGCTTTTCCCCATGAAATAGTCGTGGATATGGGCGAAGCGCATGTCCTTCATTCGTTTGAATATGTGCCACGACAGGGATCCTCACATCCCCGTATCAAGGACTTCCGGTTGTATGTTTCGGAAGATGGCAAATCGTGGGGCAAGCCCTTGGTGGAAGGGACCTTTGAAGACTCCGAAGAGATTCAAGCCTTCTCCATTGATAAGGTAAAAGGCCGCTACTTCAAGCTAGAAGGGCGTTCGGGATATACTCGCAATGCTGCAGCAGTGGGCGAGATCTCCTTATACGGAACTTGTGTGCCTTAACGAAATAGGGCAAATCAACTGATAAGCCTAATACGCTCCTTCAGCCTTTCTTGTCGCAAGCAATGAAGCTACAAATGCAAATTAAGAATAAGACGTGAAATGATGTTTATAAACGAAGTAGGACCAAGTGGGCAATTCCAAAAAGGGTTGGTAATCCTTTTTTGTATATTATTATGCCCTGATGCGCTGTTATTGGCCCAGTCAACTGATCGGCCCAATGTTATCTTTGTGATGCCCGATGACATCAGTCATCATGCATTTTCTTATTACAACGAAGATGGTCCCCAGACTCCTCATATTGATGGTTTTGCTCAGGAGGCTGTTCGCTTGACGGATTTTCATGTATCACCAAGCTGTTCACCAACACGTGCGGCACTTTTGACGGGTAGACCGAGTAATGTAGTAGGGGTGTGGCATACCATTAATGGACGTAATATGATGCGTGCTGATGAAATTACCATGGCAGATATCTTTAAAGCCAATGGATACGCTACAGGTTTGTTTTTTAAATGGCATTTAGGCGATAATTATCCTTTTCGCCCAAAAGATCGAGGTTTTGAGTATGTAGCTTGGATCAAAGGTGGAGGTACAGGCCAACAGCCTGATTACTGGGGCAATACCAATAGAAGTGCCAGCATGTGGGTGAATGACCAGTTGGTCAAAATGACCGATGAAGATGATGGAATCGAAGGAGCCTTCACTACCAACTTCTTTATGAACCGGGCCATGGATTTTATGGAAGAAAATATCCGGCAGAACAAACCGTTTTTTGCCTATATACCACTAGGGACAGCCCATGCGCCACATGTAATGCCACCTGATGCCCGTAAGGGTGTAAGCGCCAAGACTGGAACGATCGAGAATATAGACAAGAATTTTGGTCGCTTATTGGAGTTTTTGGAAGATAAAGGCATTGCAGACAATACCATTTTGGTCTTTACCACTGATAATGGGTCCGGCACTCACCTGCGGGGTGGTAAAGGATCCAATTATGATGGAGGCACACGAGTTCCTTGTTTCGTCAGGTGGGAAAATGGCCAACTTGGTGGCGAAGGTAAAGGAAGAGAATTGGCCCTTCTGACGGCACATATCGATTGGTTACCCACGTTTATGGATATGCTAGACCTGGATGATGAGGAAGGACGACCCGCAAAACTCAAGATACGAGGTAGGAGCTTTAGGCCTTTTTTGGATGAAGATCCCACCAATGATCCAGTGGACTATAAAAACAGGGCCGTCACCATTAATGACATGTGGACTGAGTTTCCCGAAAAATACAAAAAGCTTTCGGTGAAAAAAGACGAGTGGGATGGCGATGTCATTACGCACAAGTGGCGGTTGGTACGTACCAATAGTGAGTCCGATTGGGAGCTGTATGATGTGCTTGAAGATGAAGTGCAGCAAAATGATATCATCGATCATCCTGCCTATGAGGAGATTGTGGGTGAGCTGAAGGAGGAATATGAAAAATGGTGGCAGCTTGTGGATGAAAGATCGAGTGAATATACGAGGATCATTATAGGAAATCCTGCCGAACCAGTTAGTGATCTTCATGCCCATGATTTTCACGGTACGGTGATCTGGAGCCAAGGAGATGTGAAAAAGGGAGCAGAAGGCAGTGGCTTCATTGCAGTGGAATTTGATAAAACGGGTACCTATACGTTTGATCTTCGTCGGTGGCCAAAGGAAATTGCAGCAGAAACCACTTTGACCTCAGCAGGTCCTGGAGAAGCCCTGGACATATCCAGTGCGAGGATTAAGATCTGGAATGGCGATCAAGTATATGTCGATAAGAGCAAAGAAGCTGATCCGGATGCAGATGGCGTGCATTTCACCATTGATGATTTACCAAAAGGGCCTGCCTTTATCCAAACTTGGTTTTACGATGAAGCAGGAGAAATGGAAGGTGCGGTTTATTATAATTATGCTCAGGTTCATAACCAAGGTTTTCCTTTGTCCAACTGAGGTAAAAGAGTAAAATTTCTGTAGCCTTTTTTTGGATGGTAAAACAATTTACTTGATCTTGTAGAAGATGCGAAAAAAGTGTATTTGGTAAAAAATATGCCTAAATGCTAGCGTTTAGTTGAGGATGAAATTTCATTGCGGATATATGTGAGTCGGAATTGTATCTATTCATTAACCTAGAAATAATCACAAAATGAATACGGTTCATCTTAAGGATATCTTGAGAAAGATGGTGGATAATAATGATGAAAAGGCATTTTCTGTTTTTTTTGACCATTATCATACACGAATGATCAACATGTCCATGCTTTTTGTTCAAAACTTTGATCTAGCCGAAGAGGTAGTTTCGGAGGTGTTATTAAAGCTCCTGCAAAAAAAGGAGCGATTGCTTAAAATTGAAAATTTTGAAGGGTACTTGTTTAAGATGGTGAAAAACTACTCTTTAAATAAGCTGAAATTTCATAAGAAGGAAAGTAAACATTTACGGGTTGATGATATTCAAGATTTTCTGATACCAGACACTTCAGATCCAGAGAAAGACCTGATCAACTGCCATTTAGGAGATTTTTTAGATGAGGTTATCCAAAAGTTACCTCCAAAAAGGAGAATGGTTTTTAAGCTGATCAAAGAAGAAAATATGAGCTATAGTGAAACTGCAGCGTTGTTGGAAATCTCCGTAAAAACCGTAGATGTGCATTTGAGTTTGGCCATAAAGGAACTCCGCAAAAGGCTTAAGGTATTTTATGACGAACACCAAGAAAAAATACCCATGTCCCGACAGCGATTTTTATCTATCTTTTTGTAATTGCCCCCCTAACATAGCCATCAGGCTAATACATGTAAGTTGCTGAAAATCTGTGTCCTTAAAAATGTTTGTGCTCTTCATAAATGGCCTAGGGGGATTGCAAATCCCCCATTATTCCGGTTCGGGATTCCAAATCCCGAACAGCTAGGGTTTAAGAGATAAGAGGAGAGGTTTTTTCGATTTCCTAAAACTAGCCCATACGCTGAAGAGGTGATCAAAAAGTCCCCTTTAGGGGATTTAAGGGTGAATTTTAACTAAATTCCTTCAAAAGCAACGTCTATGCTCGGACGCCACTAAAAAAAATAGTAAAAACCATTAAGGAGTTTTCTGGGCTGCATTGTCTTTATAGTGTTGACAATGTACCTAGATGGAAAACCGTAAAGACATAGACCTAAAAATAGCCCGATGTTTACAAGGCGAAGCTTCAGAGGATGAAAAAAGAGAAGTTGATTCTTGGGCGAAACAGTCTGAGCAGAACGAGTATGAATACGAACGTCTACGTGCATACTGGAAGAAGCCAATAAGGGATCCCCAACTGGTAAACCATGAAGAGCAAAAGGCCCAAATATGGCAATCCTTCCTAGAGCAGCAGGAAGATATTCCTCAAAGAAAAACTTCCAGAGGCTGGTTAAGGATGGTGGCTGCATTTTTACTGTTAGCTTGCGGGTCATTCCTCTTCTATCAGTCTGATTATATCTTTCAGAAAGCCGATCCTGATAGTCCTTTATGGATCACCAAGGCCAACCAAAAAGGCCAAAAGTCACAAATTCAACTTCCGGATGGATCAAAAGTATGGTTAAATGCCGATAGTAAGATCAGTTATCAAGAAGTGTTTTCAGATACGGCGAGAGTGATACAGCTAGGTGGAGAGGCATTTTTTGATGTCGTAAGAGACAGTCTTCGCCCATTCATCGTGACCACAGAAGGGCTCAATGTGCGTGTTTTGGGCACTCAATTCAATGTCGAAGCTTTTGAAGGTGAAAGGGATATTACAGTTTCGCTATTAGAAGGTGCGGTAGAAGTCCATTCATCTGAAGAAGACTCCAACGAGGGGATCTCCATCCAGCCAGAAAACGGTATTTCTTTTATAAAACAGGAGAATATTTTTCAGCGATTTTCAAAATCCTCCCATAAAGAAAAATTCAATAAGGCCATTTCATGGAAAGAGGGTGTTTTGATATTTGAAGGGGTAGACATGTCGGTTTTTATACAAGAAATAAGCCGTTGGTATGGAGTGTCAGTTGTAGTGAAGGGGACACCAACAGATGACTGGGACTTAAAAGGACAATTCAATAATGAGTACCTGAGCAATATCCTTGAAGCGGTAAGCTACAGTAAAGGCTTCGAATATGAAATAGAGGATAAGCTAGTGACTTTGACCTTCGATAACAATCAAAAGAGATAGATGCTTATGAAACAAGCTGTCTGGCAAGAGGCCAGAAAATCAATTAACATCAGATTTTAGAACAATAAACCAATACCCAAAATGACGACAACCTTACCTCAATTAATGAAGACGGCACTGTGGTACTTGATTTCAGGCCTGCTGGCCCTGATAATAAGTATGAATGGTCTCTTGGCAAAAGAGACCTCAATACAAGGTGACAAAAAGTTAAAGGATTATCATATTGAAATCGGATTTGACCAAGTATCCATTCAGGACGTCTTTGTACAACTCGAATCAGCCACACCTTTTACTTTTGTTTATGACAAATCAGATGATTACCTGCATAAACGGGTTTCCATCACCAAAAAGGATTATAGCCTAGAGGAGCTTTTGGGAGAAATAGGCAAATTCCAAGGGCTTCATTTTAAGCAGGTAAATTATAATATTAGTGTATTGGACACCGTAGAAGAGCGGGAGCCGGTGGAGACCAAGGCCATGGTTCATACTGTCCAAGGAACTGTCATATCCCAATCCGATGGCGAGCCTATTCCCGGCGCAACGGTGGTGCTAAAGAACACCACAAAGGGTACTGTCACGGACATCGAAGGGAAATTTACCCTGGAAGTTCCAGATGAGAATGCCATATTGATCATTTCTTTTGTCGGGTATCGCTCCGAAGAGATCCCTGTAAATAACCAAACGACGATAGAGGTGCTCTTGGAAGAGGACTTGCAAGGTTTGGAGGAAGTGGTGGTCGTAGGATATGGGGAGCAGAAAAAGGAAACGTTGACAGGGTCAGTGGTGAATGTAAAAGGCGATGAAGTGGTGGCAAGCCCATCAGCCAATGTGACCAATTCTTTGGCAGGGCGCTTACCCGGTCTAGTGGTGAACCAGCGAAGTGGTGAGCCTGGCAAGGATGATCCCAATATCCTGATCCGTGGAAATTCCACATTGGGAAATAATTCACCTTTGATCATTATTGATGGGGTACAGCGGAGTCTCATGGGCAGGCTGAACCCAGAGGATATCGAAGATATTACCGTGCTGAAAGATGCTTCGGCGGCGATCTATGGAGCTAGGGCGGCTAACGGCGTGATTATTATTACCACTAAAAAAGGGAAAGTTGGAAAGCCGTCTTTTAACTTGTCCTATAATCAGGCATTCAACCAACCCACTAGGATGCTGGAAGTAATGGATGGCCCTACCTTTGCCGATGTATATAATGAAGCTGCTTGGTACAGGGCAGGGCGGCCAGAAAATTTTAACAATCCCTATTCCGAGGATTTTATCCAACAGACAAGGGATGGAAGTGATCCAGTTCTCTATCCAGATACCGACTGGGTGGGAGAGGTACTGAAGCCTCATTCTTTGCAGAGCCGACTTAATCTTTCCGTTAACGGAGGAGGAGAAAATACACGGTATTTTGTCTCCTTGGGAATGATGAACCAAAACGGGAATTTTAAGAATAATCCTACATCCTATGAACAATATAATTTTAGGGCCAAACTAGATGTGGATATTTCCGATGACCTGACAGTCGGTTTGAATATTTCCGGTATTTTAAATAATGGAACCTATCCATCTACAGGAGTATGGGCAGGTTTTTATAATATTCTCCATGCCAGCCCATTGCTAGTAGCACAGTATCCCAATGGGCTGATCGGTCCTGGGAGACTGGGACAGAATCCCTTGCTTCGTGATCAGGTAGGAACGACTACCACGGAAGATGTTCCCATATATTCCACTTTTACGGCAGAGTATAAAGTTCCGTTTTTGGAAGGCATGAAGATCTCAGGATCATATAATTATGATATTAGCCACAGGTTTGAGAAGACCTTTAGGACACCATTTTATTTTTATGAATACAATGTTAATACAGAAGAATATGATCGTACAATGTCCTCCGAAATTCCCGTTACGGAGTTGACGGACAGGTTTGATAAGTGGACGACTTCACTGTACAATATTAAAATTCATTATGACAAGAGTTTTGACCAGCACAATATAGGGGTGATGCTCGGTAATGAACAGCAGAAGAACACCAATAAATGGGTGAGTGCTTATCGACGTAACTTCGTCAGTACGGCCATTCCCCAGATCAATGTGGGAAGTAATGCTCCAGAAGACAAAAATAACGGAGGATCAGCATCCTATGGTGGTTATAATAATTACTTTGGGCGGCTTAACTATAATTTTGATGAACGTTACTTGGCCGAATTTGTCTTTAGGTATGATGGATCACAGATTTTTCCCAAAGAAAACAGGTATGGCTTTTTTCCGGCGTTTTCTGCTGGATGGAGAATCTCAGAGGAAAATTTTATCAAAAACAACCTTCCATCCATCAATCAACTTAAGGTGAGAGTTTCCCACGGCAAAATCGGTAATGATAAAGTAGGACAGTTCCAGTATCTCCAGGCTTTTTCATTCGGTGATAATTACGTATTTGGAGGGGGAGATGTCCCGGGCATTTATCCCAATACCATGCCCAACCCAAATATCACTTGGGAAGAAAGTATCAAAACCGATATAGGACTGGAATTAGGTCTTTGGAATGGTCTTTTAGGACTTGACCTGACCTATTTCAAAGAAGACAGGAATAGTATTTTGGCCAAAAGAAACCTCAGTATCAGTGCGATATATGGTTTTTCAGGATTGCCGGATGAAAACATCGGAGAGGTCAAAAGCCAAGGTTATGAAGCGATCATTACACACCGTAACCAAGTGGGGGAATTCAATTATAACCTCAGTGGTAATGTTTCCTATGCCCGTACCGAAGTAGTGTACCTAGATGAAGTACCGCCGACGGAAGAGTACCAGGCCGTAACTGGCAGACCTGTAGGAGCACCGTTATATTATCATGCTGATGGTATCTTCAATACAGAGGAAGAACTGGAGGCCTATCCCCATCTGGCAGCTGCACAAGTAGGGGATATCAAACTGGTGGACCTTAACGAAGACGGACAGATCAATGCCCAAGATCAGGCGCGCTTTGATTATTCAGAGACACCAGAATTTGTTTTTGGCCTAAATGCTTCTGCCCAATATAAAGGGTTTGATTTCAGTATGCTTTGGCAAGGGCAGACCAACGCGTACAACCTTGACACAGAGTTCAGGAAACTGGGTACCACTGGCTATGACAATACGGCTGTGGCCAGGGCGGAGGATCGCTGGACAGTAGATAATCCGGACGGTAGTATGCCCAGGGCTGATGATGCATCACCTTCCAACAATACTTTTTGGGTTTTTGATGCCAGTTTTGTCAGGTTAAAGCAGGTAGAGCTGGGGTATACCTTGCCCAAACCTGTTAGCTCTAGCATCAAAATGGACAATGTCAGGCTCTATATAAGTGGCTTTAATATGTTGACCTTTGCCAAGAATGATTGGACCGATCCTGAAAGAAGTGGTGGTTACTTGTTTTATCCACAACTAAGGACAATGAACCTAGGTGTTAATATCAAATTCTAAAAGTAGCAATCATGAAAAATATACTAATTTATACAATTATACTTATAGCATGTTTGGGGTGCAATGATGACTATTTAGATGTTACGCCTCAGGATAGGGTTTCGGAAGATGCGGTCTGGTCAGATCCCAATTTGATAGCGGCTTATCACAATGGCTTGTATAATGGGATCCCCCATGGTTTTGGACGCCATATGATTTCAAAATACTCAGATGAAGCATTCAGTAATTTTTGGGATATACAGCGAAATACACTAAATCCCGATAATGTCACCTCAGTAGGAGGAGGAAACACCAACTATCTTTATTTTTGGGGAAGGGCGTATCAGTACATTCGAAAAGTGAATGTTTTTCTTGAAGAAATGGAAGATCCCCAAGTCGAGCTTCCAGATTTGGACAGGATGGTCGGCGAGGCAAAGTTTATAAGGGCCTATATGTATTTTGAGATGGTGAGGCGTTTTGGCGGTATCCCCTTGGTCACAGAGGTATATGCACTAGGAGACGAAGTGATGTTTACCAGAAATACATTTGATGAGTGTGTGGATTTTATCGATGCAGAATTGGATGAGGCCATCGCTTTGTTGCCGCAATCATATGCATCAACGGATGCTGATTTTGGTAGAGCTACACAAGATGCCTGTCAGGCACTGAAATCCCGCATGTGGCTGTATGCGGCTTCTCCATTGTTTAATTCTTCCAATGATATGGCCGTTTGGCAAAAAACCGCCGATGCAGCAGAGCTGCTATTGGATAGAGGATATTCATTGCATCCTGACTATAGACAGATGTTTATCCAAGAAAGTGGAGCTGCGAACGAAGAACTCTTGTTCGTAAGGAACTTTTCAGTGTCCAATTCCCATCAAGCACCCATTATCAACATGAACAGGAGATATGGAGGTTATGGTGGGTGGAGTGCCAGTAATGGTCCGACCCAAAATCTGGTAGATGATTATGATATGGAAAATGGTCAGCCGCCCTTTATCTATGATAATGGCCAAAAGCAGCTGAATCCAGCTGCCGGATATGACCCACAGGATCCTTATGCCGACCGAGATCCCAGAATGGACTATACCCTGCTCCACAATGGGTCTGAATACAGGGGGGATGTAATGGAAATGTGGGTTTCCTCGGATGAAGCCACATGGGGCTTTGATTCCTTCAGGCAAAGTGGTGACAATCCCCGATCAAACTACGTACTGAAAAAATTCATGCCGGATGAGGATATACCGCTGGATTGGTCTACACCTTTCCATATGCCTTGGATTCACTTTAGATTAGCCGAGATCTACCTCAACTATGCTGAGGCACAATTCGAACTGGGTAATGAATCTGTATGCAGAGAGTACATCAACATGGTAAGGGCTAGGCCTAGCGTAGCACTTCCGCCTATTGGCAATGACGTGACGGGCGAAGAATTACGAAGGAGACTTTATAATGAAAGGAGGATCGAGCTGGCCTTTGAAGGACATCGGTATTTTGATCAACGCAGATGGAAAGTTCCTTTAGAAGAATTGTCATCACCTATTATGGGAATGGATATTATAAAAGATGCAGCATCCGGTGAGCTGACTTTTACGCCATTCGTTTTGGGAGAGCGGGAGCCATTTGAGGACCATATGTACCTTTTACCCATAGAAACCAATGAGATCCAGCGTAATCCAGAACTAGAACAAACGCCTGGGTGGTAATCTACTAAAAAAACATCATAATAGGGTTTATTTGATGTAGGGTGGCTTTGTCTTCTGGTTAACCAGTGGCGAGGTCACCCTTTTTACTTGGGTTCGAAGACGATGAGAGAGTAACGTAAAGTGGCCAACTTATTAAGGAACCACATAGGCAGATAGAAAACATAGTTTTTTTGACTTGTGATGGAACGCAGATACCGCTGATCAGGCAGATGACCACTGATTTTTAAAAGAACAACATAGGAACATGAGGACACATAGCGCATTGGGTAAGCCTATGTTTTTTATTGATGAAGTTAACCTTAAACCATCTTCCCAAGAGCAGCTCTGAAAAGTGGAGGTGAGTTAAAAACTCAACTTTCGTGGTTCCGCAGCACAGCTGCTGTAACAACAGGATTCTGCTGTGTCCTATGTGTCTATGTTGTTAACCATAAATCATACTCCAAAGAATAACTTGTAGATGGTATTGTCTTTAACCACATAGGCAGATAGAAGACATAGGTTTTTTGACTTGTGATGGAACACAGATACCGCTGATCAGGCAGATGACCACTGATTTTTAAAAGAACAACATAGGAACATGAGGACACATAGCGCATTGGGTAAGCCTATGTTTTTTATTGATGAGGTTAATCTTAAACCATCACCCTAAGAGCAGCTCTGAAAAGTGGAGGTGAGTTAAAAACTCAATTTTCGTGGTTCCGCAGCACAGCTGCTGTAACAACAGGCTCCTACTGTGTCCTATGTGTCTATGTTGTTAACCATAAATCATACTCCAAAGAATAACTTGTAGATGGTATTGTCTTTAACCACATAGGCAGATAGAAAACATAGTTTTTTTGACTTGTGATGGAACACAGATACCGCTGATCAGGCAGATGACCGCTGATTTTTAAAAGAACAACTCTGAAAAGTGGAGGTGAGTTAAAAACTCAACTTTCGTGGTTCCGCAGCATAGCTGCTGTAACAACAGGATTCTGCTGTGTCCTATGTGTCTATGTTATTAACCATAAATCATGCTCCAAAGAATAACTTGTAGATGGTATTTGTCTTTAACCACATAGGCAGATAGAAGAGATAGTTTTTTTGACTTGTGATGGAACACAGATACCGCTGATCAGGCAGATGACCACTGATTTTTAAAAGAACAACATAGGAACATGAGGACACATAGAGCAGTGGCTACCCCTATGTTTTTTATTGATGAGGCTAACCTCAAACCATCACCCTAAGAGCAGCTCTGAAAAGTGGAGGTGAGTTAAAAACTCAACTTTCGTGGTTCCGCAGCACAGCTGCTGTAACAACAGGATTCTGCTGTGCCCTATGTGTCTATGTTGTTAACCATAAATCATACTCCAAAGAATAACTTGTAGATGGTATTTGCCTTTAACCACATAGGCAGATAGAAGAGATAGTTTTTTTGACTTGTGATGGAACGCAGATACCGCTGATCAGGCAGATGACCACTGATTTTTAAAAGAACAACTCTGAAAAGTGGAGGTGAGTTAAAAACTCAATTTTCGTGGTTCCGCAGCACAGCTGCTGTAACAACAAGTTCCTACTGTGCTCTATGTGTCTATGTTGTTAACCGCATAATCCTTCACTAAAAGACATTCATACCGGGTCATTAGAGCACGTAAATGGCCTTGATATAAAAACGGTTTACTTAATTTCTCCAATAGGAGAGGATATGTTAACCTGTTCTCGGGAATGTCAACGTGTTTCCTTGTTGTGTTTGTAAAATAGGTTTTTTTCAGTGTTTTATTCTATTTATGGTAATTTAGAAAAAGTTAATTATGTAAAAATGATCTCTTGGGTCTACTGCTCGTTTTTTTAGGGGATAAAAAAGAGAGGTAATTGGGTGGTGTTTTAGGCCTGTTCGTATAAGGTAGCGGTGATCTATAAGTGATTTATATGCTATAAATATGACTATTTATACTGTTATAGGTGAAAAATATAAGAAATAGCTTGGTAAAAGAAGAAAAAAGTGAAATATTGTAAAGTAAATAGTAAAACGTTTTAATTTCAATCTTTCAGTTTGGTAAAGTGGCGCCAAATGGAGGAAAGAACTTAGCGAACAATTAACCAACCAAATAACCAAAATAACCTATGAAAACAGACTTTTACCTGAGAGGAGGTAGTAAGTTGCGCTACCTATTTTGTATGAAGATGTTTCTTGTCGCGTGGCTATGGAGTGTATGCGGCATGGCACAGACTACAGTGGCCTCGCTGGCGGAATTGAAACCGTACCTTAAGCAAGATAATGTCGATGTGAAAATGACACCAGGGGTTTACACCATCACAGCAGAAGATGTGGCCAATGGGCTGTTTGATGATGAGACAACCATCTCTGGGGTTACTGTAAAGGCGCTTCTATTATTTGAAGGAAGCAATAGTACCTATGATTTTTCGGACGTGACCATACAAGTAGAAACGGCCGTTTTCCAAGCCTATGGCAATGTTCAAGTTTATGAAGTCCAGGTCATTGGAAATGAAAATGTGCTTAAAAACCTCACCTTAGAAGATGTGGGTTCGGTGCATGATCGCCCAACAAGAGGTGCATTGAATATATGCATGGACGGTAGGGCAAACCGGATAGAAGGTTTTCATGTAACGGCAAAGGGATCCTATCCTTATGGGTATGGAGATGCTTTTGGCAAGGGTGGCTCGTATACCATCAAACATTATAAACACAGTGCTTGCCTCATCCGGGGAGAATCCAACCACTTAAAAAACAGTACTTTTATTCACCGATCCTATGGTCATTGTATTTTTATGCAGGCAGCCAGCAATCCATTAATCGAAGGCTGTCTGGTGGAAGGAGAAGTAAGGAGTACCGACGATATGCTGGCAGAGACTTCTGGACCTGCCTATGATATCGATTTTATGACCGATTGGGGATACAGACTGCCTGCCGGCTATATGTTGAGTACGGGGGAAGCTGGTATCAGGGCATATAACGGTGGCCAGACTGTGATCGATGGAGTGGAATATTCTCGCGGGACCTCTAATCCCACCGTTTTAAACTGTACCATTAAATACATGCGTACCGGGGTCACCATAGCCCATGCCACGGGTACCAAATACGTAGAAGGATGTACAGCGATAGGTTGTGAAAATGGATTTTCCTTAGGCTCTGGGGATGTGGTGGACTGTGCTGCGGACTGCACTTATGGCCCTGTGTATGCCTCTACGTACGAAAATGACCGCAATTATAATGCTGACATTACCATTCTTCCGGCCAGTGATCCCTACTATAATGGCTCTGGAAGCGTGGCATATATAGGAGGAAGCGGCCATCAAATCACCTTAAAAGGATCATCAGAAGCCCTAGAGCAGGGATATAAGATCAAAGTGGGCGGGGATAAGAATAATATCCGGCTACTTAATGGCAACCTTCCCCATCAGAATGATTTTGCAGCATCGGACTTTGAGCTTAACAACCACACCAATATCCCTGTATTTCTCTCGTCAAAGTCCTCGGGTATCGTGGGGCAGTCAGGAGGAATGGTGACCGATTTAGGGACCAACAATAATTTGGTACATACTGCCGTGCCGGTGCTTGATATTGAAGCGGAAGATTATACAGACATGAGTGGTGTGACTACCGAAACCACTACGGATAATAATGGTGGAGAAAACATCACCTCCGTTGAAGGGGATGATTGGTTGGAATATCAGATTGACGTTCCCTATAGCGGGACATATTTTATGGATTATCGAGTAGCCAGTGCATCTGTTACGGGTGATTTTGTAGTGCTTGCTGAAGAAGATACGTTGGAAAACATTACTTTTCCGGCTACCGGGGGTGGGCAAACATGGTCTACCACCAGATCACCCGCGGCTTTTTACCTAAGCAAAGGTACCCATACACTGAAGGTACACGCCAATAGTCCAGGGTGGAACCTTAATTGGATGCAGTTATTATTGGAATGTGCGGAGACTCCTATCGTCCCTTTTGGGGAGGAATCCAATTCCCTAGGAATGAGCATTCGTAGGGAACAAACTGCGTCATGGACTGTTTTTCCTGGCAATACAATTAGCCTGCAGCCTGAGCCACTATTGGGAGGCAGCTGGACTTGGGCTGGACCAAATGGATTTACAGCCAACTCCCGAGTGGTCGATATCCAAAATATAGATGTGGATGATGCGGGAGCTTATGTAGCCACTTATACCAATGATTGTGGTCAATCCACTTCGGTGGAGTTTACAGTTGTAGTACAAAATGCATTGGAAATAGAGGCAGAGGATTATTCGGACATGAGCGGAGTGGAGACAGAAGATACTGATGATACTACTGGCACAGAGAATGTTACGGCTATAGATGCGGGAGATTGGATGGAGTATTCCGTCGAGGTGGCTGTTTCCGGAACCTACTCCGTGGACTATCGCCTGTCCAGTGAGGATGAAGGGGATTTTACCTTAAGTATAAATGGTGAAGAAAAAGAGACGGTTGATTTTACCGCTACAGAAGGCACTCCTCCATGGGAAACCATCGCCGGCATTACTTCCTATTACCTAGAGGAGGGCACCCACACTTTTCGTATTACTGCCAATACCCCCGGCTGGAAAATCAATTGGGTGAAGTTGAATAGTGAGCAATTTGTCAATCCGTGTGAATTGCCATTTTCGCCTGAAGGATTTTCCATAAAAAATGAAACTGTAGAATGGTCTTCTGGGTTGATCGATATTGGCTGTGCGGCTACAGTAAATGCGTATGTTGAGCTTTCTGAAGCTGGTTCTTTAGGTTCGGAAGACCATATCAACCTATATTACAGGTTGGATGGAAGTGAAAAGGTGGCCATTCTCGAAAATTCCGGTTCATTGGCCGAAGCGGCAGGAATAGTAAGGGAGTTGGATGGAGAGACATTGGAGCTTATCATAGAAGGTAGCAGTGCTAGCGCCACGGATTTTTATACGATCAATAAAATCAATATTGTAGAAAGCAGTGACCCATTTGCCAGAATAGAGGCCGAGGACTTTACCGAAGCTGACGGGCCAAGGGCCGGTAACACTGGTGATGTAGGAGGAGGACAGAATTTAGGCTCGATAGTACCCGGTGCATGGAGCATGTATGCCGATTTAGACCTTACCGATGTGAAAAGCATCGATGCCAGAGTGGCCTCTATTTATGATGATTCGTATGTGGAAGTGAGGATAAATGCCGTGGACGGCCCGCTCATCGGTACGTTGGAAGTACCACAAACTGGTGATTGGCAAACCTATGAAACAGTCAGCGCTTATATCGAAGATGTCGTAGGGATTTATGATGTTTATTTGGTCTATCAATCAGGTAGTTCCCATGTTTGTAATATCAACTGGTTCGAATTTTCGGATGCGTTCGTGGCTCCTCCCATCGATCCATATGAACGCTTTGAAGCCGAAAATTACGATGGACAGGAGGGAACCGATACCGTAGCTACATCCGACATGGATGGTGACCAAGAGTTAGGGGATCTTCAGGATGGTGACTGGGTAAGGTACGACGGACTTGATTTTTCTGATGCGTCGACTTTAACATTAAGACTGGCCAGTGATTCCGAAGGTAGCGGCACCGTCGAACTGCGTTTGGATGCAGTAAATGGTCCGATTATATCCATTTTGGATGTGCCGGATACAGGTTCACTCGGGGATTGGCAGACGGTGGCTACCCAGATCGATAGGGTAGAAGAAGAACACGATATCTTTTTGGTATTCAAAGGAGAAGGTGATGATCTATTGCGATTAAATTGGCTGCAATTTGATATTTATGAGAACCCCAATGAACGGATAGAAGCAGAGGATTTTGATGACCAATTTGGTGATCCCAATGTGGCCGGTACCACTTCGGATGTAGATGGTGGGATGGATTTACGAGGGATATTTCCTGGTGATTGGATCATGTTTACTGATATCGACCTCACGGGTGCCAAGAGCATTACTGCTCGGATAGGTTCGCTATATGATGATGCCTATATAGAAATAAGGGATGCATCTGTGGATGGTCCTGTCATCGGCAACATCCCCCTTCACAACACTGGTGGATGGCACAGCTGGGAGACCGTCACTGGAAGCATTGAGGAACTGCAAGGATTGCATGACCTATACTTTATTTTCAAAACTGAAAGTAGCCCCAATGTTTGTAATATCAACTGGTTTCAGCTTTCAGGCCTAAAGGTAGATGCTGTCATCGATCCTTTCGCCAGGATTGAAGCGGAGGATTATTCCGGTGAAAAGGGCACTGCTATAGCGACCACCACCGACAGTGATGGCGAGGAAGAGGTGGAAGGCCTCGACCAAGGTGACTGGATCAAGTTTAATCAGGTAAGTATGGATGATGTTGGCAGAATAGATGTACGTGTGGCAAGTACCTGTGATGACTGCCATATCCAGCTACGTTCCGGTGCTTACGATGGGCCGCTTTTGGCGGAGATGGATATCCCCAATACAGGAGCGACCAATTCTTGGGAGACCATCAATGCACCAGTCACTTCATCAGAAGGTATACATCATCTTTATTTGGTATTCCAAGGTGGACAGGACATGGCTGTCAAAGTCAATTGGTTGCAGTTTTTTGAGTTTGAAATTCCAGCAGGGTACTTGGAAGCGGAAGACCATGATGATATGTATGGCATTCAGACACAAGAAACATCCGATGAGTCTGGAGGAGAAAATGTGGGCTGGGTCCACAATGACGATTGGATCATGTTCAGCGAGGTGGACCTTACCGATATTTCCATGGTGGATGCCCGATACAGTTCTCCCAATACCGGGTGCGGGCTGGAAGTACGTTTGGGAGCTGTGGATGGGCCTTTGGTCAGCTATATTGATCAACCAAGTACCGGAGACTGGGACAATTGGCAAACCGCCAGTGCCAATGTGCTGGACACGGAAGGGGTCCATGATGTTTACATCATCTTCAAAGGTGGAGGAGGCTATCTGTCCAATCTCAATTGGCTTTATTTCAAAGAAGGAGAAAGGGTTTTTGAAAGGGTTGAGATAGAAGACTTTACTACCATAAGTAGTGGTCCTCGTGTAGCGTCTTCTACTTCTGATGTGGATGGTGGAGCTGATATCCGTTCCGTAAAACCAGGCAATTGGACATATTATGAGAACTTGGACCTCACTTCGGCCAAAAGCTTAACAGTGAGATCGGGAACACAGGTACCCGATGCACGTGTGGAAATACGGCTAGACGATCCTAATGGAACCTTGGTGGGCGAAGTCCCCTTGATCAATTCAGGTGGATGGCATAATTGGGTAAATTCCTCAGCCAATATCGAAGGGGCAGAGGGAGTGCAAGATGTATATTTGGTCTATCAGACCGATAGCAGTGCTAATGTAGGGAACTTTAATTGGTTTGAGTTTTCCAGCACAACCTTGCAGCAGGACGTGGATCCTTTAGCAAGAATAGAGGCCGAAAATTACGATTTGGTAAAAGGAACTTCTGTTGAGACCACCACCGATACTGATGGGGTAAAAGAGCTCATGGGTAACGATGGAGATTGGATTGCCTTTGGCAATTTGGACTTGAGTGAAATTGGTCGTTTGGACCTGCGGGTAGCCAGTAATCAAGATGGAGGTACGATCGAAGTCAGGTCCGCAGACTACCTCGGTGAACTGCTTGCGACCATAGAAGTACCAGGCACGGACTCGTTCACTGGTTGGGAAACGATAAAAGGAGAAATCAGCGATATTGCCGATAAACAGCATATATTCCTTGTTTTCAAGGCAAACAGTGAACAACCTATTAAAGTGAATTGGCTTCAGTTTAAACCGAAACCCATTGATATTGGTGAAAATAGTAAAGTAGAAGCTGAAAAATACTATGAACAAGTGGGAGTAGAAACCCAAATCACCACTGATGAAACTGGTCATGAGCATGTGGGAATGATCGATAACGGAGACCATATTTCCTTTGATGTCAATGTACTCCAAAGTGGCATTTACAAGGTGTCATTTAGGGTTTCTTCCGAAAGCACAGGAGGTGAAATTGCCATGAGGACGGATGGTGATCATCTGGGCACTACGGCTGTGCCAGTGACAGGAAGCAAGGAAAGCTGGAAAACCGTGGAAGCCCTGATTAAGTTGAACGCTGGTAAACAGGTCCTGGCGTTTGAATTTTTAGGAGATGGTGAAGACCTATTTGATCTAAACTGGATCCTATTTGAGCTAAGCGGTATTGACCTGAGTCTGCAGACAAGGACAAAAGGCAAAGTTTCCGACAATAGTATACAAACAGATTTTGAGCTTCTAAACCAAGGGAATGAATCCCTATCCTTGGATAGTTTGACCATTCGCTATTGGTTTACTGCTGAGGATGCTGCCCCGCTAAGCTTTAATGTTGATTATGCGGAACTGGGGGGTGAAAATATCACTGGTAAATTCCATTCCAGCGCTCCCGTTCGAAAAGGAGGCTATACCTTCCTTGAGATGGACTTCCAGTCGGGGATAGACCTTATAGGAGGGATGAGCACAGGAGATATCCAAACCCGCATAGCGAAGAATGATTGGACCGATTTCAGTGAAGACGATGACCATTCATTTATTGCATCTAGCAGTTATGTGGAAAACCAGAAAGTAACCCTATACTATAACGGGAACTTGATTTGGGGGACAGTGCCAGAGATAGAGCCCGCTGAAACGGCCTTGGAAGTTTATCATAAAGCTGGTGATTTCAACTCTCCTGCTGACAATCAACTAAAACCACAATTCAAACTGGAAAACACGGGCAATACCCCGGTAGCTTTAGCAGATATCAAGGTACGTTATTGGTTTTCGGAGGAGGATGAGGCTCCCGTTAATTTCTATTTGGATTGGGCAGAAATGGGTGGCCAGGGCATAGATGGTGCGATTTATGAAAATGAATCCGAAGGAATTGGAGCCAATAAATACTTGGAACTGACCTTTACTGGAAATGACACCCTGCACAGCCTGAGCGGAACGGGAGAAATCAGGACCCGATTGGCCAAAACCAATTGGAGCGATTTTGAAGAAACCGACGATCATTCTTATGTAAGCACTAAAACGTATGAATCTAATGAGAAGATCACCGTTTATATCAAAGAGGAACTCGTGTGGGGATACGAGCCCATGGGGTCAGAAAGTGCCAGGGAATACCCAACAGAAGCAGCCTCCAAAGAAGGTGAAGTCATCCTTACGGAGGTCCAGCTCTATCCAAACCCTGCTTCTGAGAAATTGACGGTAGATTATGCAGTGCCACAAAAAGGCCTGGTAGTACTAAAAGTACTGGATATAACAGGAAAGGTACTCCATAATGAAATGAATGAGGTGGACGCTGGCAGGCACACTACTGAATTAAGTGTCTCTGATCTATCTAGCGGAGTGTACATTCTTCAGTTGAAGCAGTTTGGCAACCAATCCGCGCTTAAGTTCATTGTGAAGCATTAAACCCGGAATATGCATTAGCCTATCTACGCCACGGCGCACAGGTGTTGTGACCTGAAACTGCTTCAAAATCAGCCGTTTCATTTTAGTTTTCGGCATTACCGTAGCGGTGCTACGCTAATGCCTCCAAACTAACTGATTTTCTTGCAATTTCAGCTCTCACTACGATTCCTAACGCATAATCCGGGTTAAATCAATTCAGTATTATGATTGGATAAGATAAATGGAGCTTAGTTAGGTAAAAAAGCTGTATTATTGAAGTTGCCCTGAAGCTTCTTCTCGGGGCAACTTTATCTATATTACAACTAGTAAAATAGCTAGGAAAGAAAGTGATTTTAACGCATTAGTAACATGGTATTAAGTAAAACGTTTAAGTTTCTTTTGGTTGCGCTTTTTTTGGGGGCTTTCAGTAAGGGATATGGCCAAGATACTCCGCCAAATATAATTTTGATCATGGCAGATGATTTGGGGTATGGGGAGCTATCCAGTTATGGGAGTAAGTCCATCGACACCCCCAATCTGGACCGACTGGCTAGGAATGGGGTGAAGTTTTCGGATTTTCATTCTAATGGCCCTGTTTGTAGCCCTACCCGAGCCGCATTGATGACAGGTAAGTACCAACAGCGAACAGGAGTGGAAGGAGTGATCACAGCGGCAGATCATCGCGAAGTGGGTTTATCCTTGGATGAAGAGACTATGGCCGAAGCCCTTAAGGAGCTAGGTTACAACTGTGGGATTTTTGGAAAATGGCATTTGGGTTATGATAAGGAGTTTAGCCCTATTGACCAAGGTTTTGATGAGTTTGTGGGCTTTGTGGGAGGAAATATTGATTATATTTCGCATGTGGACCAAGCAGGTTATTTGGATTGGTGGCAGGGTAAGGTAATAGAGGATGAAGAAGGATATACCACTGATTTGATTGCAGATTATGGTGTGGAGTACATAAAAAATAATCATCCGGATAAGACTGGCAAGCCTTTTTTTCTGTACCTGCCACAGGAAGCGCCCCACTATCCCATACAGGGAAGGGGAGACAAAGCAGTAAGGAAAGTGGGCAGTGGAAAGTACATAAGAAAGGTGCCCAATGACAGTGTCCCGGTGATTTACGAAGAGATGATAGAGACCATGGACGAAACTATCGGGAGAATACTCCAGACGGTGTCCGAGGAAGGTTTGGATGAGAATACCCTCATTGTATTTTGTTCCGATAATGGCGCAGCAGGTGGGCGTGGGGATAATGGAGTCTTAAGGGCGGCAAAGGCTTCCGTCTATGAAGGTGGCCATCGGGTACCCGCAATAATCAGTTATCCCGGAAAGATCAAAGCTGGTACAGAAAGTACGGCGACTATAATGTCGATGGATTTATATCCTACTTTTGTAGAGCTTGCTGGTGGAAGTGTGGCCCAAGGAAAATTTGATGGCGTCAGCCTAAAAAAGCACTTGTTGCAAGGCAAAAACCTCCCGAAAAGAGACTTGTTTTTGTCGTTTAAGGGAAATGCTGCCATCCGTAGTGGAAAGTGGAAATTAGTTGCCAAAGGGGTAGACAAAGAGGATCCCGAGTTGGAATTATACGATTTGGAAACCGATCTGTCGGAACAAAATGACCTGTCCGACAAGTACCCCAAGAGAGTAAAAAAGATGTTTCGTAATCTTCAGGATTGGGATCAGGAGGTGAGAGAAGGAGTGACGTTTATAGCAGAATAAAGATTAAAATTGATGCATAAAATGAGACTTGAAATTAAGCTTTTAGCAAGCTTTCTATGTATGGTGCTGTTGGGGTGCGGGAGTACCCGATTAGATGCGGTTCCCAAAGATCGCCCCAATGTCATATTGATATTGGTGGATGATCAGGGCTATGGTGATATTGCCAGTCTTGGCAACCCTTACATCAAAACACCCAATATCGATCAGCTTCACGAGGTGAGTGCCCGTTTTACGGACTATCACGTGAATCCTACTTGTGCACCCAGCAGAGCTGCATTGCTCACGGGCCATAATGCCAACAGGACAGGGGTTTGGCACACCGTCAATGGGCGTTCGTTGATTTTGGAACGTGAGATTACGGCGGCTCAAATAATGAAAGAAAATGGATATGCAACGGGGATTTTTGGAAAATGGCATTTGGGGGATAATTATCCCTTTAGGCCAGAAGACAAAGGCTTCGAAGAAGTATTGGTCCATGGTGGCGGTGGTATAGAGCAAACCATGGATTACTTCGACAATGATTATTATAACGATACCTATATCCATAACGGTAAATTGGAACAATACGAAGGCTATTGTACTGATATTTGGTTTGAAGAAGCCATGAAGTTTATGGATTCGAACCAAGACCAACCGTTTTTCTGCTATTTACCGACCAATGCAGCCCATTCTCCCTATTTTGTCGATGACAGCTATATCGAGCCTTATAAGGACAATGAAGATATCCCGCTTCCTGCTTTTTATGGGATGATCGCCAATATTGATGAGAACATTGGGAAGCTGATGGACCATCTTGAGAAAAATGGTCAGTTGGACAATACCATTGTTATTTTTACCACTGACAATGGTACTGCACAGGGTGCAAGAGTAGAAGGACACCGCTTGGATGGGTTTGTAAACCAAGGCTATAATGCAGGCATGCGCGGTATCAAAGCCAGTAAATACGAAGGTGGCCACCGTGTGCCTTTGTTCATCCATTGGAAGAATGGGGGGATTACGGTAGGCAAGGACATTGATGAATTAGCGGCGCATTATGACATTCTCCCTACGCTTGTGGAAATGTGCGATCTGGAGGTGCGGCCGGAAATTGATTTTGACGGAAAAAGCCTTTTGCCTCTTATCAATGGGGACAAGGGGGATTTTAAAGACCGAATCGTCATCACCAACTCCCAGCGGACAGAAGTCCCCGAACCATGGAGAAGGACTTCACTGATGCAAGGGAAGTGGCGATTGATCGATGGAACAGAACTGTATAATTTAGAAAAAGATCCAGAGCAGCGCGAAAACATTGCAGATCAGCATCCAGAAAAAATGAAGGAGTTTAAAGCTGCATATGATCGCTGGTGGAAGGATCTTGAGCCAGGATATGAAGACCAGCCACGTATATATGTGGGGCATGAAGAAGAAAACCCTACAAAATTGTATTGTCACGATTGGCATACAGAGGAAGTCAGCCCTTGGCACCAGCGCCATATCAGGGAAGGGTTTATTGATAATGGATATTGGCTGATAAAAGTCGCTGAAGGCGGCAAATACAGGGTGCGTTTGAGAAGATGGCCAGTAGAGACAGGGCTTTCATTAGGAGCAGAAGCGCCTGTACGGCCAGCACTTCCCGGGACTAGTGTAAACGCCAGTAAGCTGGGAAAAGCCATGAAAATAAAAGAAGCGAGGCTTGCTGTCCAAGGCATTGAGATGCAGAAAGAAGCCAGCCTTGCCGATGAATATGTTGAATTTGAAGTGGATCTAAAAAAAGGCGACACCAGGCTACAGACATGGTTTACATTAGAAGACCAGAAAGAACTAGGAGCCTATTTTGTGGAAGTAAAAAAACTATGATAATGAAAAAGATTTGTACGATGCTGTTTCTTTTGGCCATGACGATGGGGATTTCTGGCGCCCAGGATCTGGCCAACTTGGGAGAAGCAGTCAACCATGATGCCCCTTTTGATTTGATCTATAAGGTCAAAAATGGCGACACATTAAAATTGACCTTCAGGTACCCAGACAATGTGAAGAAATCAAAGAAGTACCCTACCATTGTCTTCTTTTTTGGCGGTGGATGGAACGGTGGATCGGTCAACCAGTTTAAGCCCCATGCCGAATACTTTGCCTCTAGGGGAATGATTACCGTTTTGGCCGATTATAGGGTGAAATCCCGACATGGTACCACTCCCTATGAAGCGGTCAGCGATGCCAAGTCTGCAGTTCGTTTCTTACGGGAACATGCCAAAGCCTTAAATGTCAATCCCAAAAAGATAGTAGCCTCCGGAGGTTCGGCAGGTGGTCATTTGGCTGCTGCCTGTGGGAATTTACCTGGTCTGGATGAGCCCGGAGATGATTTGTCCATTAGCTCCAAGGCCAATGCCCTGGTTTTGTTCAATCCTGTGTTTGATAATGGACCAGATGGATTTGAACACGAAAGAATGGGAGAACGCTGGAAAGAGATTTCTCCTGTACACAATATCAAAAAAGGTGCCCCGCCAACGATCGTTTTTCTGGGTACAGAAGATCACTTGATCCCTGTTGCCATCGCCGAAAACTATAAAGAAACAATGGAAGCGGTAGGAAGCCGGTGTGACCTACATCTCTATGAAGGAGCAGGACACGGTTTTTTTAACAAGGGAAAAAAAGACGGAATCTATTATGACAAGACAGTTCGGGAGACGGATTTGTTTTTGATTTCCCTCAAGTACCTAAAAGGCAAGCCTACGATTTGACCAGAGGGAAAGGCGCGCTAGGTTACCTTATTTAACTCGGAGTATGCATTAGCCCATCTACGCCACGGCGGACAAAATCAGCGGCTTTGCTTTAGTTTGGAGGTGTGAGTGTAGCGGTGCTCCGCCCGCAACTCCAAACTAACTGATTTTATGGTGCTTTAAGCTCTTCCCGTATCAGTTGGGGCAGGCTATTACGGTTGCTAATGCATCAGCCGGGTTTACTTCGCATTGATAGAATTAAATATGTTTATTAAAAGGTTTTATAATGATTGATAATATGTGTCGGAGGATCATCATCATAGTTTTTGGGCTTTTTGTTTGGGGGGAGAGTACGGGGCAGACCCACCGGATCATTCCTACTCCCGATGACCTACCCCAGGCCTATCCCCGTATTTATGTAAGTCCAGAAGACAAAAGCGATTTGATAGAAACGGTTGCTGACGAAGAGTGGGCAACAGGGGTGGTGTCTGGAATCCATGACCGTATCGATGAGCATGTTTATCGCCATGAGAAAGATAAGGAGTGGATGATTTCCCGTTTACAAATGTACTGGAATACCAAAGCTACGGATGTTTATATTGATGGGATCTACTATTCCCATGCCTCAGGAAAAGCCCCCGTGCCTACAGTTCGGTATTCTGGGTCGAGGGATCCTGTCACGCCCTATAAGCGACCCAAGCTGGAAGATATCCAACCCTATATGGATGATGAAAGAGGCTTGTTTTTTCACAATACCAGCAAAGAAGGTAATCCCCTTGAATGGGTGGAACAGTCCAAAACCGGGAAGCAAATAGAAAGTATTAACCAAGAGATAATCGGTTATGGCCGTGATGCTGCGTTTTTGTATTGGTTAGAGGAGGACGATCGGTTTGCGGAATTTGCTTTCGACCTGTTTGATACTTATATGGATGGGATGTATTACCGTAGCGAGCCCATTGACATCTCCAATAGCCATATACAGACCTTAGTTGGGCTTTCTTCCTTTCAGGTGATCCACGAGGGCATCCTTCAGGACCTGTCGATATTATATGATTTCCTTCATGGCTATATTGAGACCAACCATGGTGAAGAAATAGCAGGGTATGAGGAGACCTTCAAGAAGTGGATCGATCTGATCATACAAAATGGTGTACCCCAAAATAACTGGAACCTCCATCAGGCCAAGCATATTTTGAAGGTGGCGATGGTGCTTCGTGACAATGTACACTATGAAGACGGCAAAGGCCGGGAGTATTATATCGATTACCTCCTGAACCAAACTTCAGCCAGACAATGGTCGCTGACGAAGTTTATGGATTATGGATATGATTTAGAAAACGGAGTGTGGGCCGAGTGTCCAGGGTATTCGCAAGGAGTCACCAATGATCTGACTCATTTTATTCGGGATTACTATACTAATTTTGACTTTAACATTTTGCCTTATACTCCTGTAATGGCAAAGGCCGTAAAGATGCTTCCACAGTACTTGTTTCCCAATGGAGATATTACAGCCTTTGGGGACACCTATTATGGTGCTGTCAGCACAGGCCCAATGGAAGATATGATCTGGATGGCCCAGCAGACCGATGATGAAAAAATGGAGGAGGAGTTTACGGCGATGTATAGGTTATTTGAGCCGAATGCAGAAAAAATGGGGAATAAATACAGGCCTCGGCCCGAAATTTCTTCGCTTTTTTCCAGTAAGCAGCTCAGCTTGGATCCAGCTTATAAGAAGGGTGAATTGACTGATTACCTTACCCAGACTTTTTATGCGCCCAATGTAAGTTGGCATGTCCAGCGTATCGGTCAAGACCCGAAGAATGGTATGATGGTCTCCATGGTCGGCTCGCTCGGTAACCATATGCACGCCAATGGGATCAGCGTAGAGCTATACGGAAAGGGATATGTACAAGGAGCCGAATCGGGTAGGGGATCCAGTTATTTCCAGCCGGATTACTTGGAATATTATTCCCAATTCCCTGCGCATAATACGGTGATGGTAGATGGTATTTCGTCCTATCCTGAGATGCTGAGCAATCATGCGTTTGACTTGAATGCGGAATACCCACTATCCGGAAAAAAGGAAGGTTACTATCCAAGCATTACTTTTTCTGATGTGTATTTCTTGGAACCTGAATCACAGAGCGACCAACGGCGCCAAGTGAGCATTGTGAAAACCAGCGAATCAAGGGGGTATTATGTGGATATATTCCGGTCCAAAAAACAGCGTGAAGGTGATAAGTTTCATGACTATTTTTACCATAACCTTGGACAGTCCATGACCATTACGGATGAGGAAGGGGAGGCATTAAAGCTGGTCCCTAGTGATGAGATGGCCTTTGCTGGGGGGCATTTATTTGCATTGGATTATCAATGGGACAAAAAATCCATTACTACCAATGAAGACTACCAAGCGGAATGGAAAATAGCACATCCTGACGGGGAAGACGTATATATGAACCTTTGGATGAAAGGAACCAAAGGCAGGGAAGTGTTTTCGCTTAAATCACCACCTACCAAAGCATTTAGAAAATCAGCTGATCTGCCTTATGACGCTTCCAAGGAGCCGTTTTTGACCATTGCTGCACGGCAGCATGGAGAGGCTTGGGAGCATCCTTTTGTCTCTGTGTATGAGCCATATACCTCTTCAGAAGGCAAAAGCATAGCCTCTATCGATGGATTTGAGGACGAAAATGGGAACAGTGGATTTGTAGGCATAAAAATCACCCATAAGTCAGGAAGGGAAGACTTGGTCTTTTCCTCAGCTGATGGTGCCGTAGCCAAATTCAACGGGATATCCACTGATGCATCCTATGCTTTGGTAGGGAAAGAAGCGGATGGGAGAATGGTGTTATTTCTCGGTGATGGAAATCAGTTGGAGCTGGATGGCTATTCCTTGACCACCACAGAAAAAGGTACTGTGGTCATGGAGGTAAGCGAGGGAAGTGTCATGCTCCATAATGAGGTTACTGTGAAGGTGACCAAGGAAGGAAAAAGCCAAACTATTGATCCAGGAGATTTCCGTAAAATTAAATTCTGATTATAGGCTTTGTGAGATTTCCATGTTTTCTGTGAGTACCTATTTAATTTTCCTGTGATTACTGGCATCATTGGGGATAACCATAAATTGAATTAACCTTATCAAACAAACGAATCAGCGAATACCATTTGATATGAAAGTAATTAACAAACAACCCAGACTAGCCGTTTACCTGCTTTTTATCTGTGCATTGACTGTCCTTCCAAGAGCTGGCCAATCACAGATCAACAGTAAGCAGCTGGATATCCCAGCTTACCTTCAGCTAGCAAAAAAAGGCGATATATACCCCAATGCAGCCCAATTGGAAATGCTGGATGCAGTGCTTCCCAAGACGGCCTTTCAGCCAGCGCCCTCTTTTCAAAACAGGAAATATTGGCAGAAAATGGCGGACACTGACTTGGGAAAGAAATACATCCTAGAAGCCGAAGAGGCTATCGGCCAGGCTCCTGAAGTGCCCATTTCGGATGCCATCTATCGAAGGGCAAACAAGGAAGGAAACCGAGGGATTTATAAGCCCAGGTATTATCGGACGATGGACAGGCTGGAGAAGTACATTTTAGCGGAGTGCATGCTGAATGATGGACGCTATCTAGCCCAGATCGAAACGTATATAGAAGCCATTATGGAAATGAAAAGTTGGCTTCATCCCAACCATGATGATTCGGACAATTCCGTTTTGGAAGGAAAACGGGTGTCGATTGATCTTGGAGCACGTAAATTCGGGTTGGTTTTGGCACTTGCAGATGCTTTACTAGAAAATAAGCTGTCCACCACCTTGAGAAATGAGATAGCAGAACAACTTCAGTGGCGGATCATTGATACCTATTTGGCATCCTGTAAAGAAGATGACCCTGAAAGCAACCATTGGATCAGAAGTACCAGCAACTGGAATTCTGTCTGCACCAGCGGTACGCTTTTTACGACGATGGTGATATCAGATGATGAAGAAGAAAGAAAAGCAGCTATTGGAGCAGCGCTCAATAGTATGGTGTTTTACTTGTCAGGTTTTGGAGAGGACGGGTACTGCTCGGAAGGTACGGGATACTGGAACTATGGTTTTGGGCATTACCTTTACCTAGCAGAAATTTTGTTTGATTATTCAGGAGGAAAGATTGACCTCTTCCGCTTTGATAACCCGGAAAAACTCCAAAAAGTAGCTGATTTTCCTGAGAATTTCCAAGTGCATCAAGGGCTTTATGCCCCTTTTTCGGATGGAGTCACCAGGGTCAAAGAAGGAGGCGACAACTTTGCCTATGTGATGTCGGCAAAATATTACGGCGCCCAGAAGCCCAAGGGCTTTGTTCCTGATGAGGCTGTGCAATCCTTGGTGGTGTGGCCAGATTATCAACAGTACATTTCAAATGAAAAGGGCAAGAATCCATTACCGCCAGTAACCTATTTTGATGATTATGGTATAGTGATTTCCCGTGGTCAACAAACGACTCCCTTTTCCATTGCTGTCAAAGCAGGACATAATGCCGAAAACCACAACCACAGTGATGTAGGAAGTTATGTGATCGCCTATGGTGAGCAGATTATGGCAGGTGATATCGGTGCGCCCTCGTATATAGCAGGCGCTTTTTCCAAGGACAATCCTGCCAGAAGTTCTTGGGGACACCCCGTGCCCAAGATCAATGACCAGCTCCAATCCAATGGTAGAGAGTACAAAGGGAGGATCACCAGCACGGAATTCACCAAGAATAAAGATAAAGTAGAGGTGGATATACAACCCGCCTATGAAATTCCTTCTTTGACCTCCTTGTCCAGAACTGTGGAAAATGATAAGACTGGTCAGGGTACCATCAGTATTACGGATCATTTTGCGGCCAGTCGCCCAGTAGACTTTGGGGTAGCCATCATGACCTTGGCCGAATATGAAATCGTCGATTCGCGAACTGTTATTATCACCGAAAACGGGTATAAAATAAAAGCAGAAATCACTGGAGAGGGGGGCGACTTGGTCATTAAGGATGAACAAGTCCCTGTGGAACACCTGAGAGAAGGAGGGCCGGCATATAGGATTGGGGTGGACTATACAGCGCCCGTAGCAGAGGGCAGCATTACGGTACGGTACAGCCCACTTCAAGAGTAACTTAGCTAATCGGTGACGGCTTTACCATTCGGTAATTTGTGAAATTCCTTGAATAGATTCCTATTGAAATATTGATTGGAACCAGCATGTTAATGAGCAAGTAAAACAATTTATCAACAAACCCAATAAGATATGTTAAACCGCATAAACCATTTTATAGCCACAAATAGCTTTTTTACCACCGTACTCCGGTTGATTGGTGTGGTATTACTTTATTTGATCAGTAATGTTGTTTATTCTCAAACAATGGTTCATTCACTTAGTGAACTGAAACCTTTTTTGGATGATGACGATGTCAATGTGAAATTAGCACCAGGGACTTATACGATCACAGCTGAAGATGTAGCCAATGGTGAAATAGGTAGTGACAGTGAAACGTGGCCTAACGTAAGTCGATTATTGGCATTTGAGGGCAATAACAGTACCTATGATTTTACAGATGTAAAATTCGATATTGATACAGAAGTGCTACAGGCTTTTGGAAGGAATGATGTCTATGAGTTGCATATCACTGGAAGTCATAATGTCATTCAACATCTTACCATAGAGGATTTAGGAAATACCCGACCAAATTTCCGTGCCACAAGTATTGTCGTTGATGGTTTGGACAATAGACTGGAAGGAATTCATATGACTGTAAGAGGTTCATACCCTTATGGATATGGTGATGCTTTTGGTAAGGGAGGTCCCCAAGTCATAAAACACTATAAACATAGCGCCCTGTTGGTAAGAGGAGAAAGTAACCATATAAAAAACTGTACTATTATCCATAGGGCCTATGGGCACGCCATCTTTATGCAGGCAGCCGCCAAACCAATTATTGAAGGGTGTTATATAGAAGGTGAGGTTAGGTCCACCGATGATATGTTAGCTGAAGAGGGTACAGGTTCCCCAGCAGACAATGTTGATTTTATGACCATCTGGGGTTATAAACTGCCAGCAGGATACGTGATGAGTCTTCAAGAAGAAGGAATTCGTGCTTATAATGCAGGGCAAACCATTGTAGATGGAACACTCTATAAACGTGGTACCTCTGATCCTACGATCATTAACTGTACCGTGAAGAATGTAAGGGGAGGTGTGACACTTGCCCACGCATCAGGGACCAAATACGTTGAAGGTTGTACCGTACTGAGTTCTGAACAGGGATATTCTGTTGGATCCAATGGGAATATTGTGGATTGTAGCGCAGATGCCAAATATGGTCCCGTTTTGGGATTTGCATACTCCAGTGATAATAATAGTACGATTGACATAGCCATTATTCCTAGTGACAGTATCCAAAATGGTGCTGGCTCTTTAGCTTATGTAGGAGGGTCCGACCATAAAATAACCTTTAGAAATGCGGAGTCCAGTATCAATCAAGGCTTAAAAATAAGCGTATCCGGTCCTAGGTACAGTGTGAGACGGCTGGACAGCACTGATACAAATAATGATTTGAATTCTTCCAATATAGAAATTTACAATTATACGCCTTACCCCCTAGAACTTGCAGGTAACAGTGCTGACATATCAGGAGAGTCGTGTGGGCCAATCACAGACAATGGAGCGAATAACAATATCAACAATAATGACTGCAGTGGGGCTTTGATTTCACCTTGGGAAAACAATGATGTCGGAACAGTAAAGAAAAATGGTCGTGCATCAGATCTTGGGGGACTATTTACCATAGATGGTGCAGGCAAGGATATCTGGGATACATCGGATGAATTTCACTGGGTATATAAGGAAATGTATGGTGATGCAGTGATTACCGCCAAAGTAAATAAACTGGGAAATACCCATAATTGGGCAAAGGCTGGATTGATGATACGGGAAGAAGCCGCAGGAGAAGGTTCTAAATATGCCATGGTAGGCATAACAGCTACTAAGGGAAGTGTTTTCCAGTTTAGAAATACAGAAGACGGCCCTACTTCTCACGAAATCCCTAAGGACGGAAAAGCGACTCCAAGTTGGCTTAAACTTGAAAGGCTAGGGGAAGTGATCACAGGATATATTTCGGATGATGGTATTTCTTGGAAAGAAATAGGAAGTACCTCTGTGGCAATGAATGCGACGGTTTCAGTTGGTATGTGTGCGACATCCCATAAAAAAGGCACTACTACAACAGCTACATTCAGGGGAGTACGCACAGCATCTCCTTCTGTGCACATCCCCCAAGTAGGTAAAACTTATTATATAGACAATAGGAGATGGAATGTCCGGTTGGCTGCAGATGGGAATAACAAACCCTATACGACTTCTGTAGACAGTATAGGAGCTAAAACGGAGTGGGTAGTCAAGGCCAGTGATGTTCCTGAATATTTTTATTTGGAAAGTAATGGGGCTCCTACGAAGAGCCGAATAGCTTCTGATGGGATAGCCAATGCTACCATGAAAGAAAATACTAACACTGAAGATGCAGCGAAATGGGAATTTGTCCCCATAAAAGAAGGAGTATATCATATCGTTACAAAGGATCCAACCTTACCAAGGTTGTTGGTAGACAATGATGGGAACGTTAAAATGACAGGAGTAGAAGGTACTAACTTCTGGACCAGGTTTCAGTTTACCGTAGTACCAGATCCGGAGGGCAAAGAACCGCTAGCAGTAAATAATGCAGCGCAAGTAAATGGGGAGAAGAGCAAGGCAGAGGTGGCCATATATCCCAATCCTGTCCAAAGCGAGCTCACCGTAAAAGTACCTTCCGCGACTTATCATCAGTATGTGATCTATGATGACTTAGGGAATACTTCATCAGTAGGAGATATTCCAGTGGATAGTAATATTCTATCTATTGATGTCAGTAAGTTAGGAATTGGGGTCTATATGCTTCGATTGAACGGAGTGGAGAGAACGGATGGTTTTAAGATAATCAAGGAGTAGCAGAAGTAATATAATCATATTCTTCATTCCAATTTGATCCATTTGGGGAAATGGCCAATTTGTTTTGGTAAAATGATTTCAGGCCACAAAAAGTAAAAAATTAGTCAATCAAATAGTAATATGAAGTTCAAAATCAGTGCAAAATGGTTACTGGTGTTATTCGTGGGAATAGTATCGTGTGATCAAAAAGGTGGAAATACCAAGGGAAAAAAGCCCAATATCCTTTTTATAATGTCTGATGATCATGCCTATCAGGCGATCAGTGCCTATGGAAGTAAACTGGTACAGACACCACACATCGACCGTCTGGCCAAGGAAGGGATGTTGTTTACCAATGCCAGTGTGACCAATTCAATATGCGCACCATCAAGGGCTACCATTCTCACAGGAAAGCATACGCATCTAAATGGTAAGATAGATAACTTGATGCCTTTTGATACCACACAGGTGACCTTCCCCCAGCTATTTCAAAAGAACGGATACCAAACGGCGATGTTTGGGAAATTACATTTTGGCAATAACCCAAAAGGGGTGGATGAATTCAAGATTTTGCCGGGCCAAGGGTATTACCTCAACCCTGATTTTAACACCCCAAAGGGAGATATGACCATCATGGGATATGTCACCGATATCATCACCGATCTTACGCTGGGATGGCTGGAGGAGGAACGGAATCCCGATAAGCCATTTATGCTAATGTACCTGCATAAGGCTCCTCATCGTCCTTGGTGGCCAAGTCCAGAGAAGTTTGAGGAATTTACAAAAAAAGAGTTTCCAGAACCCGCTACATTGTTTGATGATTACCAAAACCGGGGCACAGCAGCCAAAGAGGCAGAGATGAACCTGCTCACCCATATGATGTACAGCCATGACAGTAAGATCAGGCCTGAATTATTGAGCGAGATGGGAGAAAAGGTGAGCCCCAAGGTCGAAGAGTTTGAAAATGGATTTTATGGCCCTTATGGTCGGGCTACAGCAGAACAGAAAGCTAAATACGACAAGGTATTGGACAGGATCAATAGGGATTTTGAAGCGAACTGGCCTGATATGACCAAGGAAGAAAAAATGCGCTGGAAATACCAACGGTATATGCAAGATTATCTAGCGTGTATTTCTTCTGTGGATGATAATGTAGGTAGGGTATTGGACTACTTGGATGAAAGTGGCCTAGCGGAGAATACCATAGTGGTCTATACTTCGGATCAAGGATTCTATTTGGGAGAGCATGGTTGGTTTGATAAACGGTTCATTTATGATGAATCTTTTAAAACGCCACTGATCGTCAGATGGCCTGAGAAAGTGGCTGGAGGTTCAGTAGAGGACGAAATGGTACAGAATCTTGATTTTGCCCAGACATTATTGGATGCTTCCGGAATCGAGGCTCCTGATGATATGCAGGGAGAAAGCCTGATGCCTCTGCTGACGGGAAATAAGGAAAAATGGGACAGGGATGCAGTATATTACCATTACTATGAATACCCAAGTGTACATATGGTAAAGCGCCATTATGGTATCGTCACGAAGGAATATAAGCTTGTCCACTTCTATTATGACGTGGATGAATGGGAGCTTTATGATCGCAAAAAGGACCCGAATGAAATGAACAATGTGATCAACGACCCTGCTTATGCTGAGGTAGTGGCCGAAATGAAGGTGAAGTTAAAGGAACTTAGGGCGAAGTATAAAGATTCTCCAGAGCTGGACAGCGTGTTTATAGAAAAGTACAAAACCATGCAAATAGAAAAAGGGAATGATTTCTGGTAAGCTCTTTTACTGGTTATCCGCCTTCTTGCCAGTATTAAACCCGGAATATGCATTAGCCTATCTACGCCACGGCGCACAGGTGTTGCGACCTTAAACTGCTTCAAAATCAGTCGTTTCACTTTAGTTTTAGGCATAACCGTAGCGGTGCTACGCTAATGCCTCCAACCTAACTGATTTTCTTGCAATTTCAGCTCTCACTACGATTCCTAATGCATAATCCGGGTTAAAGTCTTTCACGGATTTCTTGGATGATCATAGACAATCACAGACAACGCACTTTTGGGGATTTAGGGCAGATATGGACGAATTTCCTTCGAAAGCAACATCTTTACTCGGACGTTGTTTGTGGCTAGTGGTTCGTCGCCTATGATGATCAACCTAGCTTACGGGCATAAAATCGAATAAACAACAACCATAATAGATTGGAATGAATAAGTTACTGAACATCGTATTATTACAGTTTATCGTGTTTTCGGCAATAGCGAACGAAAACAAAAAAATAAACAGTCTATCCAAAGCCGCCAATGCAGGTGAAGAAGTAGTATACGAATTTGATGTTTCCAATAACTCAGCAGAGGCCCAGGCTTTTCGGCTTATGATAGCTACACCCCGGGAGTTGACATGTGAGTATCTACTGGAAGATTCCTTGGTAAGTCTAAGCCCAGGAGAGACCTATGAAGGTCGGTTAAAAGTTATCGTAAGCGATCAGATCCCCATTGGGGCATATGAAAGCGCCAGCCTGTTGATAAAATCGGCAAATGAAGTAAAGAGGAGGGAATTTGTGACCGTACGGTCAAGACAGCATCCGTTCGTTTTGGTAACTGAAGAAACCTTTACAGAGACCAAGCAAAAAATCAATGACCATTCATGGGCCAGAGAGAATTTGGACGATATGCTTCAAGAGCTGGAAAGATTTGACTTTCCAGAGAAAAAGATCATTAGCAAGCCAAGACCCACGAAAGTCTGGTCGAGTTTTAACTACCAAGCCAGCGATGGCGAAATGGCTTTTAAGTACAGTTTGGCATGGAAGCTTACTGGTGAGGATCACTACTTGGATAAAGTCGTGGAATTTGTCAAGACCGTTTGTGATCGCGAGGAGGGATACCTGTCCATCGGGGCGGCTACTTCCGGGGTACAGGTCCATGAAGGTAACTTTTTTCTTTTTTTGGCGGCAGCATGTGATATTATTTATAATGAGCCCAGTTTTTCCTCAGAAGACAGGGAGAATATCAACGCTACTTTTCGGTATTATCTAGCCCAAAACCGACAACACATGAATTCTTTGGGAATCATGAACCATCAGGCCAGTGCTAATGCTGGGGCGCTTTTGGTAGCATTGTTTTTACAGGATATTCCAGAAATCCACCACCTTATAGAGGCTGATGGGGCATGGCAGATCAAATCGGAAAAGGAGTCATGGCAGACGGCTGGTGGTTTGAGTCCACGGCAAACTATTGTTATTTGGTGGCACAGAGATACACTTTGGTGGCGCAGGCCTTTAAAAATTATGGATGGGACTTGTACCACAGGAAGTTTCCGACCAAATATAAAAGCAAGGATTTTGAAAATGCCAAAAGCGGTTTTACTGGGATGAAGTTTGAAAACTGGGGCCCTACAGGCAAAAACACCCGGAGTCTAGAAGATATGGTGACTCCTTATGTACCCATGATGGATGAAAATGCCAATGCCGTTGCCAGTAACGATACTAATCTTAAGGAACCGGATCCTTTTTACGAACTGGCTTATCGGGAATATGGACAGGATGAATTGGCCTGGGTGCTGAGTAAGACGGACAGGGACTCATGGGTAGCACTCATGTATGGTGTGCCCGTATTGCCGGATGTGGAAGACCCCAGAAGGCATTCTGCCTATAAACCTAACGTAGGAATAACGGCATTGAGGTCCCAGGGTGAATCGCAAGCACCGGAAGAACAAGTACAGGCCTATCTCAAATATGGGACACATGGTGGATGGCATGGACAGTTTGATAGGACAGGGCTGCTCGCACTGGATAGGTATGGGCACAAATATTTCAGTACAGAAATGGTTTGGTTCGGATACGGGCATCCAGGATATAAAGAATGTGTCCAGACCTCTGCTACCCATAATATGGTCGTGGTGGATGGTTTGCAGCAAGAGGCCGTACCCTCTGAGCAGTTGGTGTTTTATGCCGGGGATATGATGCAGGTAAGCGTGGTAGAGACCGAGGCAAGATGGAGGAAAATACCAACATTCAATATAGAAAAATTCCCCCCTTGGGATGATGCCGAATATGAAGATGGCTTTGAGCCGGTTTTGCAACGCCGAATGGCCATAGTGACGGATGATTATGTGGTGCTGGCTGATTATATGTCATCCTCCCAAAATCATCAGTACGATTGGTTGATCCATCCAGTTGGTTTTCAGGATATAGGTGATGTAAAGAGAAAAGGTACGCAACTCGATCAGTTAAGCACTGCCGATGATTCGCCATATAAATACTTTAAGAATGCCCAATGGTACCACATATCTCAAGGAACTTTGGTAGAATTCAAGGAAGGTGAAATGCACCTTGATGTACATACACTTTGGCCAAAAAAGGCAGAAGCATTAATTGCCGATTACCCTAATGGAGGCCGTCAAAGAGATATGAGAAACAATCCCAATAGAAGAACTTTTGGCGTACGCACCAATGGGGAAAAAGCCTCTTTTCTGACCGTATTGGAGCCTTATAAGGGAGCATCTGCTATTGAGAAAATCGAATCTACCTCTCCGGATAAGTTAATCATAACCTTAAAAGATGGAAGGACACAGACGGTTACTATATCCCAAATGGACGGTAAACGCCCTGTGGCCCAAATAGCTGAAACAAAAAATGGTGATGAAGTCCGGCGTGAACAGACCAATTAAGGGTTGGATTGGGTAGGTATTTACATCCGGCTTATGCACTAAGAATCGTCATAGGCCGTAATAATAACCTGCTATCGGCACAGTAGCTGCCACAAATAAATGACGTAGCTGCTCGAGATTTATAATCCCGAACCGGGATAATGGGGATTGGAAATGCCCCTAGGCCATTTGTGAAAAGCACAGACGTCAATAAGGATATAGGTTTTCAGCAACTTACATGCACTATCCCTAGGGGCTGATGCTCTTAATCCAATGGTAAAAGCTATGGGATGCTCCGTACCAAGCTTCTTATGAAACGAGTGGTATTGAGTTAAAAACTCAATGCTAGTGGTTCCGCAGCATAGCTGTCGGAACAACGGTAGGAGAATCCCCGCTCCCTGAGCGTAGCCGAAGGAAACGGGGATGGATTGATAATCGATTTTTTGAATACACGCTTTTTTGCCATTAGATTTTTATTTCTCACGGAATGCGCAGAATCCTCAGAATGAAATAAGGTTTTTCTGGGGATTCCGTGTTTTCTGTGAGGACCTAATGCTCCGTACCAAGCCTCTTATGAAACTTCCGTATGAGTGGTATTGAGTTAAAAACTCCATGCTAGTGGTTCCGCAGCATAGCTGTCGGAACAACGGTTTACACTACTGTTGCTGTGTTGGTATGACGCAATGATGATAATTTTATTATCGGCCACTGGTTAAGTGATAGATAAGAGCTAATGCATAAACCGGCTTTATGGTTTATAGTGCTGGGAAGGATTTACAAGAAACGTTTCAATGCTAAGCCAGCAACCGTTCTGCCAATGGATAGGGAAGAGGTAGCTGCAGGACTGGGGGCATTGAGGACGTTGATGGCATGGGCGTTTTCTGTGATGGCAAAATCATCCAACAAGCCACCAGTACGATCACAGGCCTGGGCACGCACGCCTGCACCACCGTCCACAAGGTCGTCTTCTTTGAGGTCAGGAATCAGTTCTTGCAGGGCATGGGTAAAGGCCGTTTTGGAGAAGGAGCGATAGTATTCTCCTATTCCGGTCTTCCAGTATTTGGCGGCTACTTTTTGCAGGCCTGGCCAAGTGATGGCTTCACGGAATTCCTTAAGGTTGAAATCCGTTCTTTTGTACCCTTCCCGCTTAAAGGCCATGACCGCATTTGGTCCAGCTTCCACGCCACCTTTCATCATGCGGGTAAAGTGGACGCCTAGGAAAGGGAAATTGGGATCTGGCACGGGATAGATAAGGTTTTTGACCAAGTATTCCCGTTCTTTTTTGAGTTTGTAATACTCCCCACGAAAAGGAATGATCTTGACATCCAAGTCCAGCTCACCGTTCATATCGGCGACCTTGTCAGAATAAAGTCCGGCACAGTTGATCATGAGCCGGGAAACGATGGTCTTACCAGAAGTGGCCAGCTCAGATTGCTCGGCTTTGTGATTGATTTTTTTGACTTTATGACCGAGAAGGATTTCTCCACCTAATGATTTGAATTTTTCACCATAGGCCAAGGCCACTTTTTTATAATCTACGATACCGGTTTGTGGTACGTGCAGGGCAGCGACTCCCTTACAGTAGGGCTCATATTCCTTGAGTTCGTCCAAGGTGATCTGACGAGTTCCTGTCAATCCATTTTGGAGTCCCCTTTTTAGGAGGTTTTGCAGCAAGGGGAGTTGTTCGTCCTTGGTGGCCACTACGACTTTACCGGTAATCTCAAAGGGGATATTCTCCTCTTCGCAGAATTTAATCAGCCCATGGTATCCATTGATGCAGTTGGTGGCTTTCAATGACCCAGGCTTGTAATAAAGACCAGAATGGATCACACCAGAATTATTGCCTGTTTGGTGCTTGGCAAGTTCATTTTCTTTTTCCAGGATAACTACCTTTAGTCCTGGCTGCTGCTGGATTATAGTAAGTCCGGTGGCAAGGCCCACGATGCCACCACCCACAATTGCAATATCGTATGTCATCTTTCCCGTCAGTTGTGTTTAAGCATTGACAATTTATGTGCTAAAAGTAATAAGCAACAAATATACAGATTCAAATAGTTTCTAGAGTAGATAAATTGCCTTTAAAACCGTCTCTGAAAATCGTTTGAACCCTTCCTGCGTATTGTTACGCCCTTTTCTCATGCCGTATCCATTATGAAAGGGTTTGTTTGGAGCAGACAGGGCCGCAATGAATTGATGTTGATTTGATGGTATTACTTCTGCATTTTCCTTTGGAATGAGCTGTTTCGGTGCACGTTTTATGAAGGTTTCTATGAAAACAGCCCATTGATTTCCCTGTCGATCTGGTTGACGATAAAGCTAAAGTCCTCCCTGTTGGATACGAAATCGAGGTGGTTGACATCAATGATCAATAGCTTGCCTTTGTCGTAGTGGCTGATCCAGTTTTCATAGTGCTTATTGAGGTTTTTGAGATAATTGATGCTGATGGTGGTTTCGTAATCCCGTCCTCTTTTTTCGATCTGGCTTACCAGTTTAGGAATATCAGCGCGTAGGTAGATCAACAGATCAGGAGGTGTGGCATACGCCATCATCGAATGGAAGAGCTTGAGGTAGTTTTGGTAATCCCGTTCTTCAAAACAACCGGATTGGTGCAGGTTGGCAGCAAAGATGTAAGCGTCCTCGTAAATGGTCCTGTCCTGAACAGTATATGTGGGGGACTTTGCAATATCTTTGACCTGTTGGAAACGACTGTTCAAAAAATAGATTTGGAGATGAAAGGACCACTTTTTCATGTCTTCGTAGAAGTCCTCCAAATAGGGGTTGTCTTCAGTATCCTCCAGCTCGATCTTCCAGTCATAGTGATGCCCCAGTTTTTTGGCCAGTGTCGTTTTGCCACTTCCGATATTGCCAGCGATAGCGATGTGCATGGTTAGTGATTAAGTTACGTGTATATTGGTCAGTGAGTGGAGTGTCAGCGGATGGCCAAATGGCGAGCGTGCTTCCCCAGAATCTAAATTGGTTTTCCTTAACATTAATACTGCTTACTTATTAAACCGTTCTGAAACGATGAGTTCTTTGCTTCCATGTGTATGAAGGTAAAACCCCTCACCGGATTTGATGCCTTTGTTTCCTGCCTCGACCATATTGACCAGAAGGGGGCAAGGTGCGTATTTCGGGTTGCCGAGGCCTTCGTGGAGTACATTCAGAATAGAAAGGCATACATCAAGGCCAATAAAGTCTGCCAGTTGCAGTGGTCCCATAGGATGTGCCATGCCCAGCTTCATGACGGTATCGATTTCCTGTACACCCGCTACTCCTTCATACAGGGAGTAAATGGCCTCATTGATCATGGGCATCAGGATACGATTGGCGACGAAACCCGGGTAGTCATTTACGGCTACCGGTGCCTTCTCCAGTCCTTTTGCTACGGACATGATCTGATGGGTGGTTTCTTCGGAGGTTTTATACCCTTTGATGACTTCTACTAGCGGCATGACAGGAACTGGATTCATGAAATGCATCCCGATAACTTGCTCCGGCCGATTAGTAGCAGCGGCTATTTTGGTGATGGAAATGGAGGAAGTGTTCGTGGCCAAAATGGTGTTTTTTGGGCAGTGCTGATCCAGCTGGCGGAAAATGTCCAGCTTTAGTTTGGTGTCTTCGGTGGCGGCTTCTACCACGATGTCTGCGTTTTGCACGCCGTCAGCCAACTCGGTATGGGTGGTGATATTGGCCAATACGGACTCCTTTTCTTCTGCCTGGATGACCCCTTTGGAGAGCTGCCGGTCCAAGTTCTTGGAAATCGTCGCCAAGGCTTTTTCCAAGGCTTTTTCATTGGTATCTATAAGCGATACCTGATGGTCATGTTGGGCAAAGACATGGGCGATTCCGTTGCCCATGGTGCCTGATCCTATTACTGCTATTTTCAACATCGAGAAGAGGTTTGATTAACGGATAATTTCTACCGGGATTTTCGAATCTAGCCTCGCTGATCCCTGCTGGTATTTGCCTGTTGGATTGATATAAATCTAATTTTTATCCTTGGGTTTAGCAAATGTTAGGTACAATGTATAGGGTACAAATTACGAAGTGTCATAACGCTGACCTTGATGCGATAGACATGCCTTGGCATAATTACTGCCAATGGCATTTTCTTACTATTTGCACACTTTTAGTTACCTTTGCATGATATGGATACAATTAATGAACTAGGTAAGATTTCTAGCCTGCCGATCACGCGATTTACCGCTCATGGAGCTTATTTGAATATGTCCAATGGGAATGAGGTGCTTTTGCCCCAAGGGTATCTGACGGGTGATGAAAAAGAAGGAGAGGAAGTAGCCGTATTTGTATATACGGACAGTGAGGACCGTCCGGTGGCGATTACCGATAGGCCCGTGGCATTGGTGGATGAATTTGCCATCATGGAAGTCAAAGAAGTGACCCCGTTTGGTGCATTTATGGATTGGGGGCTTCCTAAGGATCTTTTTGTGCCCAAATCAGAAATGGGCAAGCCCATGACGCCGGGAGATCACTGTCTAGTGATGATCTGTGTGGATTATAAAACCAATCGACTGATAGGCGTATCCAAGTACCAGGATTTTATGCTGAATGATACATCGGAGTTTGAAGAAGGGCAGGAAGTAGAGGCCTTGGTTTTTGACTCGACAGATCTTGGTTATAAAGTGCTTATCGATCAGCATTACGAAGGATTATTGTATGCAAATGAGACATTTAAGGAAATTGAGGTAGGGGATGAAGTGACGGCCTATATCAAAAAGCGCCGAGAAGACGGCAAACTCGATGTGCAGTTGACACCGGTAGGAAGGCAGAAATACGAAGAAGGGGCAGAAAAAATCTTAAACCTTTTAAAAGTTAAGCGTTTTTTGCCCCTTCATGATAAATCATCCCCCGAAGAAATCAAAAAGACGTTAGGGATGAGTAAAAAGCACTTTAAACAATCCATTGGTCAATTATATAAAAGTAGGAAGATCGAAATCAAAGCGGATGGTATTGAGTTGGCGGATTAATCCAACTTAAATATCTCGCCTGGTTTTATACAAAGCACTGCTTTGCCCCGCTTGATGGCAATGGGAGCTTTGAGCAGGTAAGGATGTTTGACCAATATGTGCAACCAGCTTTCATCATCCCAGGTTTTACCTGCTATTTGGCTTTGGTATTCCGGATGGGCCCGGTTGAGCAAGTCCTTGGCCCGCAAGTGCAATTTATCCAGGATAGTTCTCCATCCCGTCGTGGTGATGTGCTCTTTCTCAATATTGATCTCATTGACATACCGAGAAACCGATCGCGCATATGCCCTCGCTTGCTTGTCGATAGTGTGCGAAGGAATATAATAGAAGAACAATTCATTTGGATGCATTTTCATGTCGAAACTGGGTTTATGTTACCAATAAAAATACGAATAATATTGTAAATTCCAAATAAATTACCATGAAATTTACCAGAGATAGGTGAAAATATGGTTTATGAAAGCGTTGGAAATGCATATAAAGTGACTCCAAATAGAACAGTTTTCTAGCGCTATTCAGCTTGCCAATACGACAAGCGTGCAATTCAATAAAATAAGGTATGGATCTAGCTAATTTCAGGCAAAAATCCCTTTCGGATTATAGCCATAACAAGAAGCTGCGTGTGAGGTTAAGGAAAGTCAAGCCCAAGGTTCTTGATGAGAGGTTTGCGGCAGCGCATGAAGAGCAGTTTGAGAAGATCGATTGCTTGGATTGTGCCAATTGCTGCAAGACCACTAGCCCAATTTTTCTGCAAATTGATATCGATCGATTGGCGAAGAAACTGCGAATGAAATCTTCCGAATTTATCGACACTTATTTGCACAGGGATGAGGAGGGGGATTTTGTGCTGAACAGTTCCCCATGCCCCTTTTTGGGCGAGGACAATAAGTGTTTTGTGTACGAATCACGGCCCAAAGCATGCCGCGAGTATCCACATACCAATCGAAAAAACATGCATGGCATATTGGGATTGACCCTAAAAAACACCTTGGTTTGTCCTGCTGTTCATGAAATCTTTCAAGACTTTTCCAAAGAATTTAGGAAGTAAGCTTATCTGTTTACTATTTTAGATGTCAAAACCTATTAAACCGTAAACCATGCATAATCAAGACGAGCACTTTTTGGGTGTAGACGTAGGTGGAACTCACCTGAAAATTGGTAAAGTAAACCAGCAAGGAGAAATTGTATCTTTTGATAAAGAAGATACCAGCCATTATAAGGAAGACCCAAAGGGGTTTAATTCCTGTTTTGTGGATGTTATAGGCAAGTACTTGTCAAAATACCCCGATATCAATAAAGTAGGCATTGGCCTACCGGGCTTGATCAATAAAGAGCGGACTACCACATTGGAGATTCCGGCAATACCGGCCTTGGACGGGTTTAACCTGAAAGGTAGCCTGCTGGAAAAATATCCAGAGAAAAGTTTCTATTTGGAAAATGACGCCAGTGCTGCTGCAATGGGTGAGTTTAAATTTGCTTCCTCAAAACCCTCTCCCAATTTTCTGTTTATCACAATGGGGACAGGAATCGGAAGTGCTGCCGTCGTGGACGGGAAGATATTTAAGGGAGCACGAGGCAATGCCATGGAAATGGGGCACATGCTTTCTAGGGGTAATGCCAGACTGGAAACCCTCATTGGCAGAAATGGCATATTGAGCATTATGGAAAGAATGATCAATGCCTATCCGGAGAAGGCCGGGGAATTATTGGACAAGGAATTGGGAACCCATCTGCTGGTAGATACTGCGCGTGAGGGGAATGAAGTGTCCTTGATGACTTTTGAAGAAGTGGCCGATATCCTCGGAGAGGCAATTGTCTCCACCGTTCGGGTTTTAGACGTAAATGAAGTCTATTTTGGCGGGGGGATCTCCGCTGGTCTGGAGTTTATGATGCCTGCACTCGAAAAGACCGTCAGGCAGTACCTTACCCATTATTACACCAATGACCTTCAGCTCAAAAAAGCTACTTTGGGCAATAACGCTGGTACACAAGGAGCCGCAGCTCTGTGTTTTTAATTGATAGTCTTGAGACGTGAGATTTGAGACATTTCTGTGGGAGGTTAGTTGGGGGCTTTAGAGCACGGAGGCTCCCAGAATGGCGTCAGGTGAGCTCAATTTCCAATTTGGCACCATGAAAAGCCTTCGTCTCAGGACAGCATTGACACTATGGATTGAGCGTGGTAATGGTCACTTCACTGACCTTATTGATAGCATTTAAGCGGAAAAGGGCCTTTAGGGGCTCTTTTTTGTTGTTGTGGTTATCACATTCACTGGAAGGCTCGAGAAAATAAAAGAAAAAGCTCTGGCTTTTACTTAACAATTCCACTCGGTCAGGGCGACCAAAGGTAACGATCAGTTCTTGGTTGGTAGCTTCCAGAAAGGTGTTTTTAAGCGATTGGAGCTCGTCGAGATCTTTTATACGGAGCCCTTTGCAGCCATTTCGGTCGTTTTTCCAGTTTTCCATATTGATGTTTCCAGTGTCCAATTTGGATACACAGCTGGTAAAAACTGCTAAAATCAGCACAATAATGATGGATGGAAGAGGACTACGTTTCATCTATGGGAAGTTTCTTGACGATTAGATGCCAAAGGTAGTTTAAGAAATGGGCGGATACAAGTGTGGTTACTATTAGCACAGGACAAACGCATAGAGTATATCGAAAGAAACACTTTTCGTGTAGGCATAGCGATCATCCGTGCCACTGGCACTCCTTCGGGAGGTTGAGGAAAGCTTAAGCTCCTGCGGATGAATCTGCAGGTTACTTAATTTATCGTGCTGCTGGCACTTTGCCCCGATTTGTACATTGGAAACTGCAGTAGCTTATTGAATATGGAGTCATTAGATAGGAGATGTGAGACGTGAGATTTGAGAGCCATTGAATCTGTAGGAGCTTACCTCTATGGCGCCCTATATACCTATGTATTTCCCCAAAAAACGATCTTCCAAAGAGTGCTTGCCTGAACTTGACCAAGGAGGACTACTACCACTTTTCTTTCAAATTCTACTTATTGTCAGTAGATTATGTCTTTCCAAAATCAGGGGGCTAGAATGAAGCAAAAATCTAATACTTCAGAATCAGGCATACTATTATCTTAACCATTATATTAGCAGTTTAAAATACGCATATATGAATCATAGATTTGCTAAAGCATTCCACCTAATTACTGTATTGGCTTTTATTGTTATTTTCATGTACATCTATTCAGGTCTGCCTGCGATGGTGGGCTTTGAGCTGAACGAGGATGGGTTTGCCCATGGAGTGATGGATAAGAATATCTTTTTCTATATTGTCATAGGCATCTTTTTAGTGCTGAACATCCTATTGGTGACCCCTGCAAAACTCATAGAGAGTGGCGCTAGTCCGAATATCAAACGGTTATTTGCCAAAGGCGATCCTTTTCGCGATCAGATGTTGACATGGATTTACTCTTTTGTTGGTGTCATCAACGTCTCCATCATCGTCGTGGTGATGTACCTATTCCAGTTGAATGGAGTCATGGAAGAGACGGGACGGCCATCGGGAGTTGGGTTATATATTTTGCCTGTTTTATTTGTAGTTTGGACGGTCATTTTATTTATATTGTTGACCCGAAAAATGAAGAGTGTCCAGTCCACCAAATAAGGACCGAAGAGAAAATTAAGTAGCCAAGAAAACAAACAACCACACATGGCAGAAAAGAACGTACAATATACCGAAGATAGTATCAAGTCACTCGACTGGAAAGAGCATATCCGGCTTAGACCGGGGATGTATATCGGGAAGTTGGGGGACGGTAGTGCCCAGGACGACGGTATTTATGTGCTTGTGAAAGAGGTGCTTGACAATAGTATCGATGAGCACATGATGGGGTTTGGCCGTACTATCGACATCAAGATCAGTGAACATAAAGTAGAAGTAAGGGATTATGGCCGTGGTATTCCGCTGGGAAAAGTAGTCGATTGTGTTTCGAAGATCAATACCGGTGGCAAGTATGATTCCGGTGCCTTCCAAAAGTCCGTTGGGCTAAACGGTGTGGGTACCAAAGCGGTGAACGCCTTGTCACAGTATTTTAAGGTGCAATCTTACCGTGATGGACAGACCAAAGTCGCTGAATTCGAAATGGGGGTGTTGAAAGAGGACAGGCCAGTGGACAAGAGCTCTGACAGAAACGGCACCAAAATCGTCTTCAGTCCAGATGCCACGGTGTTTAAGAATTATCATTTTATCCCTGAATACCTAGAAAACCAAATTTGGAATTACGCCTTCCTCAATTCAGGATTGACCATCAATTTCAATGGGAAAAAGTACTTTTCTGACAAAGGCCTTCATGACCTTTTGGACAGAAAAGTGGATGATGACAGCAAGCGGTATCCGATTATCCATTTGAAAGGCGAAGATATAGAAATGTCCCTTACCCATACCAACCAGTATGGAGAGGAGTACCATTCATTTGTAAACGGCCAATACACCACGCAAGGAGGAACGCACTTAGCGGCCTTCAGGGAGGCGATCGTGAAGGCCGTAAGGGAGTTTTTTAAGAAAGATTACGATGCGGCGGATATCCGGCAGAGCATCGCGGCGGCCATTGCTGTCAGGGTGCAGGAGCCGGTGTTTGAGTCGCAGACCAAGACCAAGCTGGGGTCACACAGTGTGGGACCTGATGGGCCGACCTTGCGGACGTTTGTGAATGATTTTGTGAAGACGGAGCTGGACAATTACCTCCATAAAAATACCGAGACAGCCAATGCCCTGCTCAAGCGAATCTTACAATCCGAGCGAGAGCGTAAAGAAATATCAGGCATCAAGAAGCTGGCCAACGAAAGGGCCAAGAAGGCCAATCTCCACAATAAGAAACTAAGGGATTGCCGTGTGCACTACGACGATGCCAAGGCCAATGAGGAAAAGAAGAACGATACCATGCTGTTCATCACAGAGGGGGATTCGGCCTCAGGATCCATTACCAAATCCAGGGATGTGCAGACACAAGCCGTGTTTTCCCTCAGGGGAAAGCCCTTAAACTGTTTTGGCATGACCAAGAAGGTGGTGTATGAAAATGAAGAGTTTAACCTGCTGCAGCATGCGCTGAACATAGAAGATGGGATAGATGGCCTGAGGTACCGTAAAATCGTCATTGCTACGGATGCCGATGTGGATGGTATGCACATTCGCTTGTTGATCATGACCTATTTCCTGCAGTTTTTTCCTGAACTGGTAAAAAACGGGCATTTGTACATCCTTGATACCCCCTTGTTTAGGGTGAGAAATAAGAAGGAGACCATTTACTGTTATTCGGAGGACGAAAAGAGAAAGGCTGTTGTCAAGCTGGGAAACAAACCAGAAATCACCCGATTTAAGGGGCTGGGAGAGATATCACCAGATGAGTTTGGTGGATTTATCGGTGAAGATATCCGCTTAGAGCCCATTATCCTTAATAAGGAAACCAAGATAGCGGACTTGCTTTCGTTCTTTATGGGCAAAAACACCCCAAGCCGGCAGACTTTTATTATTGATAACCTGAAAATAGAAAAAGACATCGTCGAGGAAAAGGCGGAAGGAGCCAAATTGGATTCAGAAGAGACTGAGGCAGCGTGATGGGGGAGTACTGAGTAAACAATAACGGAGTAGTCAGTGACCAGTAGTCAGTGTGATGTAGCTCAATAGCCAATAACCAATAACGCTTAAACCTTACAACGTTCAAAACCTAGCATATGAGTGATATAGAAAACAACGGTCAAGGTAAAAACGGAGATGCTTTGCATGATTCCGTACCGGTGACCGGTATGTATCAAGAGTGGTTTTTAGATTATGCATCCTATGTGATTTTGGAGCGGGCGGTTCCAGCCATTGAAGATGGTTTTAAGCCCGTTCAGCGCAGGATCCTGCATGCGATGAAGGAAATGGACGATGGCCGCTTCAATAAGGTGGCCAATATCATCGGCCAAACCATGCAGTACCACCCGCACGGGGATGCCTCCATCAGTGATGCCATAGTCAATATTGGCCAAAAAGACCTGCTGATCGAAACCCAAGGAAACTGGGGCGATATCCGTACCGGGGATGGAGCGGCTGCGGCACGTTATATTGAAGCTCGGCTATCGAAGTTTGCGCTGGAAGTGGTCTTTAACCCACAGACGACCGATTGGCAGGTATCCTATGATGGCAGGAAGCGGGAACCGGTAACGTTACCCGTAAAATTCCCTTTGCTGTTGGCGCAAGGTGTAGAAGGGATTGCCGTGGGGCTTTCCACCAAGATCCTTCCCCACAACTTCTGTGAGCTGATCAATGCCTCTGTCGATATACTGAAGGGCAAAAAAGCCAATATTGTCCCTGACTTTCCCACAGGTGGACTGGCGGATTTTTCGGAATATAATGAAGGCCTTCGTGGCGGAAGAATCAAAGTAAGGGCGAGAATAGAAGAAGGAGAAGGCAAAAGCCTGTTGATCAAGGATATTCCTTTTGGGACGACGACCACTTCACTGATCGATTCCATCATCAAGGCCAATGACAAGGGCAAAATCAAAATCAAAAAGGTGGTGGATAATACCGCCAAGGACGTAGAAATACAGGTGTTCCTGGCCTCTGGCCAATCTCCTGATATGACGATCGATGCCCTATATGCCTTCACGGACTGTGAGCAGTCCATCTCTCCAAATGCCTGTGTGATCATCGAAGACAAACCGGTTTTTATAGGCGTAAATGATATTCTGGAGTACAACACCCGCCAGACCAAAGAACTCCTGAAGCGTGAGCTGGAGATCCGGAAAGGGGAGTTGATGGAGAAATTGCTCTTCTCTTCGCTGGAGAAAATATTCATCGAAAACAGGATCTACCGTGACATCGAGGAGTGTGAAACGTGGGAAGATGTCATCGTCACGATCGACAAGGGACTGGACCCTTACAAACCGGAATTTTACCGGGAAATCACCCGGGACGATATCATCCGACTGACGGAGATCAAGATCAAAAGGATCTCCAAATTTGACAGTTTCAAAGCGGATGAACTTATGCGAAAACTGGAAGATGAACTGAAGGAAGTCGAGCACCACTTGCAGCATCTTACGGAATTTGCCATAGACTATTACAAAAACCTGCTGAAGAAGTACGGTAAGGGCAGGGAAAGAAAAACAGAAATTCGCAATTTTGAGACCATCCAAGCGACCGTCGTTGCGGCCAACAATGCCAAGCTGTATGTGAACCGTAAGGATGGTTTTATCGGTTATGGGCTGAAGAAGGACGAGTTTGTTTGTGACTGTTCTGACCTGGATGATATCATTGCGTTCAAGAAAGATGGTACCTGTGTGGTGACCAGGATTCAGGATAAGGTATTTGTGGGCAAAGACATCATCCATGTGGGGATTTTCCGCAAGGGAGATGAGCGGATGGTCTATAATATGATCTACCTGGATGGCACATCCGGACGGACCATGGTGAAGCGTTTTCAGATCCTCAGCGTGACCCGCGATAGGGAGTACGTCCTCACCAAAGGTACCAAAGGCTCCAAAGTGCTGTATTTTACTGCCAATGCCAATGGGGAAGCGGAGATCGTGACCGTTTACCTCACTCAAGGAAGCAAGGCCAGGGTGAAAGTATTTGACTTTGACTTTAAAGAGCTGGACATAAAAGGGAGAGGTGCCGGTGGAAATATCCTTACCAAATACCCTGTCAGAAAAATCCAGTTGAAAATGGAAGGTGTATCGACACTGGGCGGTCTGGACGTGTACTATGACGAGGCAGTCGGCAGGATCAATACGGATGAACGGGGAAAACTGATCGGCAACTTTTTGGGTGATGATAAGGTCGTTGCTTTTTATAAGGATGGAAGTTATGAACTGACCACTTATGAATTGACCAATCGCTATGATCCCAACACGCTTTTGCTGATAGAGAAGTTTGATCCGCAAGCGGTCATTTCATGTGTTTACTATGATGGTGCCAGCAAAAACCATTACGTGAAGCGATTTAACATCGAAACCAGCACGGTGAACAAGAAATTTAACTTCGTCTCTGATCACAGGAAATCCACCTTGGATATAGTCTCAACGGATAAGCAACCACAAGTAGAGGTGACCCTCAGCAAGGGCAAGGAAACCGAAAAAGTGGAATATGACCTGGATATGCTTATCGATGTAAAAGGGTGGAAGGCCGTAGGCAATAGACTGAGTTCCCATGCCGTAAAAAGCATCAAACTACTGGAGCCAGTGAAGAAGGAATCTCCAGCCCAAGAGCAGAAAGGAGACAAGGATAGTCTAGAGGTAGGATCTACTATAGACCTGAAAATAAAGGATGAGGACGACGAGGATCAGTTAGGATTGTTTAAAAATGGGAAATAATTCTTTTGATCCGGAGCTATTAGTTTACCTATCCCAATATGTAACAGACCATAAGAAAGCCAGGATGGAAGAAGTCCTGGCTTTACGGTCTCGATTTTTTACCGTGGTGTTGGAGGATATTTATAAGCCACATAATGCCAGTGCGGTTATCAGGACCTGTGATTGCTTTGGTGTGCAGGACATTCACATCATCGAAAGAGCCAATTCCTACGACGTCAATCCCTATGTCACCAGAGGAGCAGCCCAATGGGTGGATATCCACAAATACCAAGATGACCCCGGCCGATCTTCGGTGGACGCCTGTTTTGAGGAGCTGAGGGCGCAGGGGTATAAAGTCATGGCTACGTCGCCACACGGAGAGAGCGTTCCGTTACATGAGCTGAAGGCAGACCAGAAAACGGCCTTGGTCTTTGGCAATGAGCATGCAGGAGTAAGCGAAGAGGTAATCCAAAAAAGTGATGGTGTCGTCCACATCCCCATGACGGGTTTTACGGAAAGTTTCAATATCTCGGTCAGTGCTTCTATTTGCCTGTATGATTTGCAGCAAAAGATCGTGCGTTCCCGGCCAGAGGTCTATTACCTAAGCGAGTCAGAAAAAGCCGAAATCCGCTTCCGATGGTATAAGAGTGTCGTCAAAAACGCAGAGGCACATATCCGGAATTTTTATGGATCCGAAAGCCGTTAATTAAACCCAAATTCCAAGACTTTGAGGAAGTAACATAAAGTAGCTAATTTATTAGACCACCACATGAGACCCATAGGGCATAAATCAGGATTAACAAGCGCTTCCTCCTTGCCCTACGGCTCTTCAAAATACCTCAAATAGGGTGTTTTTTTATAATGTAAAGATTCGGTGTTTTTCGAAAATAGCGGGTTGTAAGCGGAAGTAAACGTTTGTAGTCGTTTACAAACGGGAAATATAATGGATATAGAGGCAATAGGGGTTACTTTTATATAAGTGTTGGCGGTAATTAAACTACGTGCTTAGACAAAATATGTTCTTCTCCCCAAGCTTCCATTGATTTCAAAACAGGACAAAGGCTTTCTCCCGAATCGGAAAGGGAATATTCTACTCTTGGTGGGGTTTCATTGTATTTCTTCCTAATTATTAAACCATCTTTCTCCAATTGTTTCAGTTGCTCAGACAGAACTTTTCTCGAAATATGCGGAATCCGTACTGCTATTTCACCGAATCGTTTTGTCCCAAATGTGAGACAATACAAAATGATAGGTTTCCATTTTCCGCCAATAATTTGAAGCATTGCCGTAACAGGACATTGGGTAGTTCTATTTTTATCTTCCATTAGTTACTATTTTGTTACCACTTTTTATAAGTTACCAAAAGGTAACTGGTTACTTAAGTAAACTATTTTTAGTTACTTTGTGTAACAAATGTAATTAATTAATTAAAAAAATTGAAAAATATGATTTTAGTAACAGGCGCAACAGGACATTTTGGAGGTTTAGTGATTGATTCTCTAATAGAGAAAAAGTTGAACCCAGTCAAATATCTGCATTAGTTCGAGACAGTCAAAAAGCAGAAAGTTTAAAAAATAGAGGAGTCAATTTACGAATAGGAAATTATGAAGATTTCAGCTCTTTGAAACGTGCATTTGAAGGTGTTGACCAACTGCTATTTATATCGGGTAGTGAAATCAAAAATCGTTTTGAACAACACAAAAATGTAGTGGAAACTGCTAAACAAGCAGGAGTAAAACACATCGTTTATACAAGCTATGCCCGAAACGACAAACCAGAACCATCGCAACTAGGAGACTTAGCCGAATCGCATATTCAAACAGAGGAAAAATTGAAAAATAGCGGTGTGGATTACACCATTTTGCAAAACAATCTGTACTTAGATTTTATTCCTTACTTTATTGGCGATAAAGTGTTGGAAACCCAAACGATATTGTTGCCTGCCGAAAATGGAAAAGTTAGTGCTGGATTGCGGTCGGAATATGCAGAAGCAACGGCAAATGTTCTTCGTTCCGAAGGTCACAAAAACAAAGTCTATCGTTTTACAAATACGCAATCTGTCAACTATAGCGATATTGCCAATATGCTTTCTGAAATTACGGGTAAAAAAATAAACTACGTTTCGCCTTCTTTAGATGAATATGTAAAAACACTTTCAGATGCTGGAATTCCAACTGATTTCATTAACCTTTTTGGTAGTTTTGCAGTAGCTCAAGCAAAAGAAGAATTGGATGTAAAAAGCAATGATTTAGAGCAATTTCTGGGCAGAAAGCCCACATCGTTTAAAGATTTCTTGATTAACGTTTATGGCAAATAAATAAACCAGCCTACACATTTTTTACAAATCCCTAAATTGAATGAAAAGAAATGAATTTCTAAAAATGTCAACTCTTGGACTTTTGGCATTTAACCTGCCGTATGGATTTGATAGTATTGTGAAGAAACTCAATAGTTATAAAAAATTAAAAAGAAATAATATGGAAAAAGAAACAGCAAAATATGGAGCGGTACATTTAGAAATTACTGACAAAGAAAAATCGCTTCAGTTTTATAGAGACATTGTCGGATTGAAATTGCGAAATGAGAACGACTCGCTTGAAATGGGAACAGAAACCGAAACTTTAGTGGTTTTACATCCCGTAGCAAACCAACCCAAACTAAAAGGACACAGCGGATTATATCACTTTGCCATTCACCCACAAACCGAAACAGAATTTGCACGAATACTCGCAAGAATGATTGAAAGTCGCTATCTTATTGCGCCAACCGACCACACCATATCGAAAGCCATCTATTTAGATGACCCCGATGGGATAACGGTGGAAATCACCCTTGAAACCCCTGAACGCTTTTCGCATTATGAATTGAATGGCAGGATGTTTTCGGCTATTGCCAAAGATGGCACAGCCAAAAGCGCATCAGCACCACTTGATGTAGAATCTTTATTAAAAATTGCCCCAATGGATAATCTACAAAATCCATTGGCTGTTGGTACTGTCATCGGACATATGCACCTGTATGTTGGCAACTTAAATGCGTCATACGACTTCTATTCAAAACTTGGTTTTGAAGAGCATTATTTAGCTTCCGAAATCCAATTTGCGGATTTTAGTTTGGGCGGTACTTTTAAACACAGAATGGGCGTAAATACTTGGCAAGGATTAAATGCACCACAAGCACCTGACGGAACTGCAAAAATGAGACACTTCACCATTCAATATACTACTAAAAACGGTTTGGAAACTGCATTACAAAATGTTGGTCAATTTGAAAAGACCGATGATTATCACCTTGTAAAAGATCCATCAGGTACTAAAATTAGGTTGACAGCTGAAAAACAATAATTAACGCTTCGGACAATAAAATCACTACCGCCAACAATGGTTATACGTAATGCGGGTTAAAGTACAGATATGAAAGCAATTACATTAAATAAACTAACTGCTAAACGGACAGTAAAGTACCTTGAAAACCCGCACTACGCATAGCCGAACCGTTAGCTTGCATTTGACTGAACAAACAAAAATGATTGCAATAAAAGAACGAATAGTGAAATCTTATCAAGATACCAAAGACTTTTGTATGATGATAAAAAATGGTATCAATATCCACAAACAATTTATTTAACAATTTTCATCTTACTAAGTGCAATTAGTTTTTTTCTTAAACCAACATATCAAGTTGTCTTTTTAGTTATATGGGGAATTCTATTATTTCTAGGAATAGTTACAGTAATTTTTCCATTAAATAAAAAACGGATAAAAACTAAACTAGATGTTGAACCTAAGAAAAGTAAACACTCTCATTGGGCAAATACTGAATTTAGAGAAGCGCAAATCAAAAAATTCTATGATGCCTTGGTTGAGAATAGAGTATTAAATAAAAATAAGAAAGATATTGACTTATTAACTTCGTATGAGAAGCTGTTTAAAGATGAAGCTGAGTTATTGAAGTCTAAGGAAAGATTACTTTTAGGTGGTGGAATTCTTCTATTGTTTATTTTGCCTGTTTGGAATACTTCAACTGAATTAATTCTATCCGATGGTCAAAATTTTGTGAAAAATATTAAACTAGTATTTAAATTTTTATTCTTAATCTATTGCTTGATTTACTTTTTAAACTTAATGAGATTTTGGATAGAAGAAATACTAAATAAAACTTATTGGAAATTTATTGACATTAAGCGGAATTTACATCAGATTAAACTAAACATTGAACTAAAAAACGCAAGCCAATCGAGTAGTCCGACCTGAGCCAAGTAGCTCAGGTTAAGACTCTCACAGCCCTGCTGAGCTTGTCGAAGTACCACTCCCGAAAGCTTTCGGGATACGGGTCTTACCGATAGTCCTGTAGAAACAATAGCTTTTTTTGGTTCAGTCAGGAACCGTAAGTCGCTGCTCAAAGGTAGTTGCTTTCGGGATATTGATGGAATAAAGGCTGCTACTGCTTCTACACAGGGCGTTGGCAACAAGCTGAAAAAAGAAAATTCATTACCAATTTGGTAACTTTTTTATTATGTTTGCGACAAACAAATATAATGTGAGAGTAATAGCGAAACGAACTTTACGAGACTTTTGGGAGAAACACGCTGACTGTGAAGAACAATTAAAGTCTTGGTTTAGAGAAGCAGAAAAATCCGAATGGAAAAGTATTAATGAATTAAAAAACGATTATCCAAGTGCAAGTATTTTAAAAGACAATAGAATTGTTTACAATATTAAAGGCAACAACTACCGATTGATTGTAAAATTCAACTTTGAATATCAAATATGCTGGATAAGATTCATCGGAACTCACGCAGAATATGACAAAATAGACGCAAATAATATCTGATTATGAAGATAACACCAATAAGAAACGAAAAAGACTATCAAAACGCTCTGAACAGACTTGAAGAGATTTTTGATGCAGAAAAAGGAACTAATCAAGGAGATGAATTGGAAATCCTTTCAATCTTAATTGACAGATATGAAAATGAGAACTTTCCAATTGGAATGCCTGACCCTATTGAGGCAATCAAATTCCGAATGGAGCAAATGGGAATGAAACAAAAAGATTTAGCCAAAGTTGTTGGGTTTAAAAGTAGAGTTAGTGAAATTTTAAGCAAAAAACGAAAACTGACTTTAGGAATGATAAGAAAACTGAATTCAACACTTCACATTCCGACTGAAGTGTTAGTTCAAGATTATTGATAAAAAAGCCAGTTGCCAGTCGAGTAGCCCGACCTGAGCCAGTTGGCTCAGTGATTTTGGAGGTTTAGGGTAAAAGTATCGAGGTCTTTTGGGCCTGTATGGTTGGTGTTAGTTGATTACCTACTTACAAACCGAATAATTCCGAGAAACAGTATTGTACCTACGGCACAAGGTGATCCCGTTAGAGCGTGAGTTTATTTACCAAGCTTTTATTCCTAGCGGCATAAGTCAGGCTGGCTACCTTCCTGACTGGTTTTGCTAATAAAAGTGTTCGCAGGGATGCTCCGTTAGGAGCAAAAAGGTTGGTGACAGAAAGGAAATACCCTATTTTTAGCAGTGCCGTAGCTATTTTAAGATTCTCATATAATTACATTGTGAGGATAAGCAACACCACGATTTTGAAATCTAAGTATCGAATCTTTTACAACAATCCCTTCGTCTAAATTGATAGCATAAGTTATTGTTTTATTTTTTTTCCAAAATGCTCTACCTTCTATAACTGAAGGCAAATGAGGTATTAATGCAGCCGAGATAGACCTTGAAGCACTTTCCCAAAAATAACTAGGTGTATGATCTACAGCGTAATAATCAATGCTATCTATCACTATGATTGGGTCTTTAAATGTTGTAGGCTTAGCGAAATAAAACCCCATGCCTTCATCACAACTAACATCGACAATAAGTGTCCCTTTATTTAACATCCCTTTTTCTTCTTCTATTATATAATCGATAGGACTATCAGTATTCTGATATGTTCCATTGATTATAATTTCAGATTCTTTAATTAATTCCAACAAAGGACGTTCTGAGCCATCGTGTTCTACTACGATCATCCTAGCCTCATTCTCATTTCCTTTTCTGATTCTAGTATAATGCACATCTAAGATTTCTTCTCTAACCTCTTCATCTAATCTTTGTACACAGATAGTAATATCTCTATAGCCATGAGCTTTTAAAGCATAAATTGCACCTCTACTTACAGCACCAAAACTGAAAATTAAAACTTTTCGTTGAATTCCCATAATGTCCATCTATTCCTTTTAATTGGAGAGCATGAATAACAGCACTATACCCAGCCATTTCATTGTTTTTGTAAAATGTATGCCTTCCTTTTTGTCCGTTAGAATGCCACATATACATATCTTCGAAAGCAATCAAAGTCAATTTTTTATCTATAGCAATTTGAGTAATCTCTTTTTGCTGAGCACAATGAGGATACCCCCAAATAATACCTCCTTCTTTGACTTCTTGTAAATCGGCTAAAATAGGTTTAGCAATAATGATATCTCCAATATCTGATAAGATTTCTCTACGTGTAGCTATTCCACCTACTAAATCACAAATTTCTTCATCTGAAATATGAAAAGGGGCTCCATACCCTTTTTCAAAAATCAATTGTTTACGAATGTTTTTTGGAAGTCTTTTTAAATGTTCTGGATGAATTGGTAACCGTCTCTCGTCTTCTTTTTTTGATGTTCCGATAACACCCATTTTTAAAAAAGTCATTTTTTTTGAATTAAAACGAGTTGCAGAGTAATGACATTTGCAAAGCGTAGGATTAAAACCATTATTAAATAGTTACTTACTAGTAATCAGGCATTAAATTGGCCACTAGAGTTTTATGAATCAAGACAGGGACTTTAGTTAAGTCTTAATAATTCGCTAAAGTTTTGCGAAGAGATAAATAATACTTCAACAAAGATACCTTTAAATAAACTATTATCACTACACTATCGAAAAACCTGTTAAATCGAAACTTTATCCTTTAAATTAAAATACCCAAAAAAACTGTTGCCAATAACTAAGCATTGGTGTGGCCGGAACGACGGAATCTGGATGCAGTGTAGTCTTTGGTAGATAGGCTAATGCATATTCCTTTCTCCGGTTCCTGCGGCATCTACCTAAAAGGGCTCGGTGGTCACGGGCTTTGCAAAGATGTGCTTGCTTACCCGCCCTTATTGGCCTCTGTATACCGTTTCTGTTCGTCAGTACCGGATTTGCAGTCCCACTTCCTTCACTGTATGCCTCACGGCAACCAGCTTGCGGCTTGCTAATAGCCTTTACCAACTCGCCTGTAAGGGACTTTCACCCTCTGGAATATTTTGGTATCTTCGATACCTGATGCTCATGCTGGGCACACACAATGACTATAAGTTATTGCTTGTTCTCGCCTACTTCTGAAAATCATCGAGGATTTTCAGTTTGGTGTGTACTTGCAAAGTTAAGTTCTAATCCACGCAACTACTCATCGCCGAGACCGTTGTACTCAATTAAAAAATTCCGTTTCCTTACATAATTTAAATTAAATGATTGCATCTTTGATAGTATCAAATGATAGTATCACGAATGAATCCACCTTACGAAATAACATCTTCCATTTTAAAATTATTAACTTCTATTTCCGAAAAAATTGGAGAGGTTAATGCAAACCTATTAAATAAACCTTCACCTAAATTGAGAAAACAGAATAGAATAAAAACTATTCATTCTTCATTAAAAATAGAAGGGAATACACTTACTGAAGAACAAATAACTGCTCTACTTGAAAATAAAAAAATTATTGGTCCAAAAAAAGATGTTCTTGAAGTTTTGAATGCTATCAAAATTTATGAGAATTTAGAAAAATATAAGCCTTCTAATGAAAAGTCATTTTTAAAAGCTCATAAAGGCTTAATGGAAGGTCTTATTGAAAACCCCGGTAAATACAGAAACCAAAGTGTCGGAATCGTAAAAGGTTCGATAGTTGAACATTTAGCACCGCCATTTGGGAATGTCCCTTATTTGATGAAAGAACTTTTTGAATACCTAAAAAAGTCAGACGAAATTGAATTAATTAAAAGTTGTGTTTTTCATTACGAAATGGAATTTATACATCCATTTTTAGATGGAAATGGTAGAATGGGAAGATTATGGCAAACTCTGATTTTAATGACGAGATATCCAGTATTTGAGTTTTTACCTTTTGAAACTTTAATAAGTAGTGACCAAGAAAAATATTACAAAGCTTTAGCTGAAAGTGATAAGTCAGGAAATTCAACAAAATTTATTGAATATATGTTAAACGTAATTGATATTTCAATAAGTGAATTATTAGATTTCAATAATCGGACATTAAACGAAAAAGACAGATTAGAATATTATGTTTCATTAAATAAAACCGAATTTTCAAGAAAAGACTATATGGATATTTTTAAAGATATTTCTTCAGCGACAGCAAGTAGAGATTTAAAGACTGGAACTAAATTAGGTTTGTTTGAAAAAATAGGAGAAAAAAATAAAACAATTTATCGATTAAAATAACTGGGTGGATATCCCGGTCGATGTTGACCTTTAAAATTAAAATACCCAAAAAAACTGTTGCCAATAACTAAGCATTGATGTGGCTGGAACGACCGAACCTGGATGCAGTGTAGGGTGGTCTTTGGTAGATAGGCGTACCATGGCAGGAAAGAATGCAGTGTTGAACGAGTGGTGCTGGGAGAGGGGTGATTATGGAGAAAGCTTTTCCTCTTTTGTGATTTTGGAGGTTTAGGGTCAAAATTTTGGTGGCTATTGGAGCCTGTATAGTTGGTGTTAGTTGGTCGTCTACTTTCCAGAAAAATTCCGAGAAGCAGTATTGTACCTACGGTACAAGGTGATCCAGTTGGAGCGTGAGTTTATTTACCAAGCTTTGATGCCTAGTAGCACAAGTCAGGCTACCTTCCTGGCTGGTATAGCTAATAAAAGTGTTTGCAGGGATGCTCCGTTAGGAGCAAAAGCTTGGTGACAGCAAGGAAATACGATGTTTTAACAGTGCCGTAGGTACTGGCCATCCAAAGGATAGCGATGTGGAATATAAAACACAGGGCCATAGTTATGGGCGAATTTGGTGAGAGCTTTTACTTTTATTGTCTTTGGCCGTTTGGAATGGGAAATTTTGTAGTATTTGGTGTTGATCATTCTTTTGAATGCCTGTAATTTTAGGTTGCAATAGATAGGCTAATGCATATTCCGGGTTTAATAAAATTTAACAAAAAAGGCTGAGTGTAGATCTAATTTTCCTAATCGCATGAGTAAATAATGTAAAAGCACAAAAAAAAGCAAATATGACAATCAACAAAGAAGCACCTGTAGTACAAATAAAAGAGATAATAATTAACGCTACCCCAGAGAAGGTATGGCAAATCCTAACCAATATTGGCAGTTGGAATGAATGGAATGAGAGGATAAAGCAACCAACGTTACAAGGCGATTTGGAAGTTGGAAGTAGTTTTACTTGGAAAACAAATGGAAGTAAAATAAAATCCAGGATTCACTCTTTTTCACCAAACAAAACTCTTGGTTGGAAAGGAAAAGCATTTGGTGCAAGTGCCATTCACAATTGGTATTTGGAACCAACTGAAAATGGCACAAAAGTGAGCGTCGAAGAAAGTATGGAGGGCTGGATTATCAACTTGATGAAAAAGAAAATGAACGAAAAATTGGCTGATGATATCATTTATTGGCTCGAACAACTAAAAAAAGAAAGTGAAAAATAAATAAGACACCCAACCATGGAGTAGTCCGTCCGATCTTGATTCAATTGGCTCAGATTGAGGAACAACACTCGACCCTATGACGTTTCCTGCCGGGTCACCCGCACAGGATGTATATGGCGGTTCGCAAAGAGGAAGAAAACTGCTCTTTACACCAATATCCTCTTTATACTACTTCTAATATAAGGGTACACAAAGGCTCCTTATCGACCCCGCCTGACGGACGGCCAGGTTTTTACTTCGCGATACGTTTAGCCCTTCATCTGCCCGTGAGGGCTCTTCGGCTTTACGAAGCTTATGTCCTGTTGACTACTATGGCCTCTGAATGCCGTTCCTGTTAGTAGGTGTTGGATTTTGCAGTCTTGTTTTTACTGGATGCCCCACGGCAGCCGGCTTGCTAACAGGCTTCACCAACTCGCCTGTATGGGATCTTGGTAGGGATCGGCATAAGCTTTTCACCTTTTGGAATAATTTGGTATCTTCAATACCTGATGCCATGCAGGGCACACATAATGATTGAAAACGCATAGCTTCCTACCGTCAGCTGCGACATCATATACACGCTGTTATTCCTCCTACTAAGTGATACTATCGAATAAATTAAAAATATAGCTCACTAAAATATGACTAATACAAAAACAAACTATTTATTCTTTACCGGTAAAGGGGGAGTCGGAAAAACTTCACTTGCTTGTGCAACAGCGGTTGAAATGGTCGATGCTGGAAAAGTCGTTCTTCTTGTCAGCACAGACCCTGCGTCAAATTTGAAGGATGTATTGGAAAGTCCTGTTGACGAGAATATAAAAGCTATAAAAGGAACCAATAATCTCTTCGCTATTAATATTGACCCTGAAAATTCTGCCGAAGAATACCGCAATAGAGTTACTCAGCCATTAGAGGGTGTTGCTTCTAAAGGAGAAATCAAAAAAGTCAGGGAAGACCTTTCTGGTGCGTGTACTACGGAAATAGCGTCTTTTGATGAATTCTCTCGTTTCGTTTCTGGCGAAACTGAAGGGACAGAATTTGACGTGATTGTATTTGATACTGCACCGACAGGGCATACATTACGCCTTCTTGAGCTGCCTGCTGCATGGTCTAGCTTTACGGAAGAAAACCCTGAAGGCGCTTCTTGTTTGGGGCCGACCTCTGCTCTGAAAAGTGGCAAAGAAAGGTACCATACCGTAGTAAATAGACTAAGAGATGGTTCATTGACCAGCTTTTATATTGTAGCCAGGGCAGACAAAGCCTCCTTGAAAGAAGCATCAAGGACAAGCAATGAATTGAAAGAACTTGGTATGGGGAATCAACAATTGTATATCAATGGTGTATTCAAAGCAATTGACAAGCAAGACTCACTTGCTAATGAAATTGAAGCGAAGGGCAGCGAGCAACTCAAGTCTATTCCCGGTAATTTAAATGAGCTACCAATAAGAACATTTCCTCTTTTGCCATACAATATTTTGGGAATAGATAAACTCCGTTCATTATTTAACCCTGATCTCCAAAAGTCGATTTCTGAAAGTACGGTTGCTCAAACTAATACACCACATCAGGAACTAACGGGAATCGAAAAATTAGCAGAAGAACTATGTGAAAATCAGCAACACGGACTTATCATGACCATGGGTAAGGGAGGTGTTGGTAAGACCATTGCCGCTTCTGCTATCGCAGTTTTACTTGCCAAAAAAGGCCATGAAGTTCTCCTAACAACTACTGACCCTGCTGCTCATATTCAGGATTTTATTCAGCAATTGGGTGAACTACCAGCTACATTGCAAGTGGAACGGATAGACCCCAAGGTAGAAACGCAACGATATACAGAAAAGGTACTGGAACATAAAGGCCAAGGGCAGTCCGAGGAAGCTAAAAAGCTAATCTTGGAAGATTTAAAATCCCCATGCACAGAGGAAGTGGCGGTTTTTCATGCTTTCTCAAAAGCAATCAGTATGGCAAAAAGAAAATTTGTCATAATGGACACAGCACCGACCGGGCATACACTTTTGCTATTGGATACCGCAGGAAGTTACCATCGTGACATTATGAGGAATAATATGAATGCAGGTCGGCTTCGTACCCCTTATATGAGTCTACAAGACCAAGAGCTATCAAAAATAATTCTAGTCTCCTTGCCCGAGACAACTCCTATGAGAGAAGCAGGGTCATTACAGGATGATTTAAAAAGGGCGGGGATCAAACCTTACGCTTGGCTAATAAACCAAAGCCTTACTTTACTTTCATCTATCACAGACCCATTGCTCAAAAGTCGTGCAAGTGCGGAAGCAGAAGTTATTAATACAATTAAAACGAGCTATTCGGAAAAAACATTTGGCATTCCCTTCATTGCGGACACAAGGCTACTCCCCACACTTTTGGGAAACAAGGAGAAGGTATAAAAACATTGCTTGCGTTGCGAGTGTAGGACGAGCAATAAACCTATTCGTTTCACGATCCAGATGAGATTTTTATAGGGAAGGGGTCGGGGAGTGGTAGGAAAAGGAGGTCCGTAAAGTCAACATAATGGAAGCTTTTTATTGATTTTGGCCAATATTACCCGCTTGTTAATTTAAATTAAATCTAAATAAAGTTGCTTTGACGTTGTCCTGCTTCTATATTTGTTGTATAGTTAAGTTTGAAGCGGACTGACCATGATTACATTAGCAGCATTTATCGTTTTTTTGGGTTTTTATCTCTTATATAATACTTCCAAAAAAGCACAACTTCACCAGACACACCGCCTGGAAATATGGGCCCATCATTATCCTAACCAATCAAAAGTTATAGGCCTATTGTTATTTCTTGTGGGATTGCTGATAGCGGTCTTTGACAGTGGTCTGGGAGCGGGTATATTTACCTTTTTTGTTCTATTGATGACAATAGGAAGCTTGGTGGTAGTGGTCACTCCGATAAGGTTTTTGAATTTCAAGACCCTCATTGTCTTATTTGCCATTTCCTTCATCTTTGAATTGTTATAATATGCCAGCCAATAAAAAACACTTGACGACATCAAAATCACAGCGATTTGCCAAGATCACAGCGGGATTTTTGGGTGGATACGCGGTGACCGTTAGCCTTTTTATGGCCATTGCCTTTTGGGTAGACCATATCAATGTCCTCAGCAGTCTCCGGTTTGGAGGTTTTATGTTATGGGCCACGTTGTTTGTGGTAGCTTTTCTCTTTAGAAATGGATGGAAAGTGTGGGGCATTTATCTCCTTTGCACCTTGGTCTTTTCAGGGTTGATCTATATTGGTAAAATCTATAACCCAATTGTCTGAATATGAGTAACAGGATCTACAATGTGCTATTCCATACCCATACCGTAAGCGGCATCGTGATCAGCGTAGCGTTGTTTGTGATTTTCTTTGCTGGTTCTTTTTCCTTTTTTAGGGATGAGATCGTTGGTTGGGAGAGAAATGAACCGATTGCTGAAAATGCGACCTTGAGTGACTTGGATTTTGACGTGTTGTTGGATACCCTTGATCAGCGATATGCACTTTATGGACGAGATGTGGCCCTTACTAGGTATTTTAATGAGCGAAGGATCAATGTCAGCCTATCTGCCACTAAGGATACTACGGCCACCGAGGAAGCAAAGCGGAGGAATTTCTTCTATTTGGATCCCCAGACTTCCGATACTTACACTTATCAAAGTAACTACAGCATAGGGGAGTTGCTGTATCGCCTTCACTTTTTTGCCCAGCTAAACTTGTGGGGAACTTCAGGATATATCTTGGCGGGTCTAGTGGCCTTCTTCTTTCTTTTTGCTATCATCACCGGTGTGTTGGTGCATTGGAAGAAGATCGTTTCCAATTTCTATGTCTTCCGCCCAAAAGCCAGCTTGAAAAACCTCTGGACTGACGCCCATACTGCCCTTGGAGTGATAGGTTTACCTTACCAATTTGTCTATGCAGTGACAGGAGCCTGCCTGATCATCGGTACATCTGTGATGTCTCCAGCTGTGGTAGCTTTCGTATATGACGGAGATACTAACCAGCTGTATGAGGACTTTGGTTTTAATCCACCACATTATGAGTGGTCCAATGATAAATTGGCCGAAGTGCCAAGCATCAATGCATTCGTAGCACGTGCAGAAGACAAATGGGATGGCTTCGAAGTTCGTAATGTTGAGGTGTTTGATTATGGTGATCAAAATATGCACATTGGGATAGAAGGCCGTACAGATTATAAAGCAAAATTTGCGGGCAGGGGAGAAATTGTGTTTAATGCAACTACTGGCGAAGAGGTAAAAGTCGTGGATCCCTTTACGTCCACTTCTTATCAAAATGCCGCTACAGCTGTTATTACCCAGCTGCACTTTGGGGATTTTGGTGGTATGCCCTTGAAGGTAGTTTATTTTATTTTGGGTATTATTTCTTGTTTTGTCATTATTTCGGGTGTCATGATCTGGTTGGTCGCGCGTGACAAAAAGCACATCCCTGAAAAACAGCGGAAGTTCAATGCTTGGGTCGTTTGGATTTATTTGGCGGTTTGCTTGAGTATGTTTCCGGCTACGGCCATTACCTTTTTGGCGGTCAAGGTTTTCCTTCTTGATTTTGATGCTACACGCATGACATTCATCTATCAAGTCTTCTTTTACAGTTGGTTGGTGTTGTCAGTGCTATTTGCCGCAAAACGGGACAATTTCTTTACCAATAAATATAACCTTTTAGGAGGTGCCGTTTTAGGGCTTCTGGTTCCAGTGGCCAATGGCATCATCAGTGGTAACTGGCCTTGGGTGACTTTTCCTGCTGGTTATTACCAGATCTTTGTGGTAGATGTTTTTTGGTTGGCGGTTTCCTTGACGGCTTTGATCATTGGACTGAATCTTAAAAAGCCAGACAAGCAAGTCAAATCACCTCCCCGCAAAAGAGTGATCAGCCATTTGCAAAAAGGGGTAGATGTTTCCTTGACGAGAGAGGAAAGTCTACAACAATTAAACTGATGTACAGCTGGGGATCATTTCTCCTCTGATCGATTAGAATAGCCAAAATTGCTAGCAACAATAACCCGTAAAAGTGCGTTACTCGTTTGGACGATTTTGAGCCTTCAGCATGCAGTCAGCGGTTGCTTCGTGCTTACCTCAGAAAACAGCACAGTACAGCACAATGAGGTTGAAATTTCCAGACGTGTTGAAAGAGCTATTCTTAAAGTCACTATCTTTATTTTTTAGCTTAACCGATAAAATGAAGACCATGCGTTTCCGATTAGTTATTTCTTGCCTGCTTTTCTTAGCCAGCATTCCCTCTTTCCTACTTGCCCAAGATGTACGAAAATCATGGACGCTGGAAGACAACTGGAAGTTCAGCAAAGGAGAGCAAGAAAAGGCCTTCGCGGTAGATTATGACGATTCAGGCTGGCAGGAAGTGACCGTTCCGCATGATTGGGCGATCTATGGTCCTTTTGATGAGCGCAACGACATGCAAATCGTCGCTGTGACCCAAAATGGTGAAAAAGTGGCCACGAAGAAAACTGGGCGAACAGGCGGATTGCCCTATATGGGAGTCGGCTGGTACAGAAGGACGTTTGAGGTCCCTGGTTTTGACCCTGAGGGACAACGGGTAAAACTGATTTTTGATGGGGCCATGAGCGAGGCACAAGTGTATGTCAATGGGGAAAAAGTAGGCTTTTGGCCCTATGGCTATAATACGTTTTATTTTGATGTAACGGATTTCCTTCATACGGACGGATCCAAAAACCAATTGGCCGTCAGGCTGGAAAACAAAGAGCAATCGTCTCGCTGGTATCCTGGGGCCGGGCTCTATCGGAATGTACATCTGCAGGTTACTCCCAAAACCCATGTGCCCGTTTGGGGGACGTTTGTGTCCACGCCCCATGTCGCTGAGGAATATGCATCGGTCAATGTGAAAACCGAGGTAAAGAATGTGCCGGAAGGAACTGACATCACTATCACAACAATCATTACAGATGCTTCTGGGAAGGAAGTGACACAAAAGGAAAATACCCAACAACTCAATCACGGTCGGCCACTTGAGCAGTTTTTGACGGTGAATGACCCGCAACTTTGGTCTCCTGAAACGCCTCAGCTGTATTTTGCCAAGTCCACCATCTCCATTGGAGGCAAGCTGGTGGATGAGTTTACGACGCGTTTTGGGATTCGGAAAATTGAATTCATTGCAGATAAAGGTTTTTTCCTTAATGGGCAGCGGAGAAAATTCCAAGGGGTAAACCTGCACCATGACCTTGGCCCTCTGGGCGCGGCAGTGAACCGTTCTGCTATCAAGCGACAGCTGAAGATCATGAAGGACATGGGCGCTGATGCCATCAGGACCTCACACAACATGCCTGCTCCCGAATTGGTGGAGCTGTGCGATGAGATGGGCTTGATGGTGATGGTGGAGTCCTTTGATGAATGGGATGTGGCCAAATGCAAAAATGGTTATCACCGCTTCTTTGACGAGTGGGCCGAAAAAGACCTGGTGAATATGGTGCGTCATTACCGAAACAACCCAAGCGTGGTCATGTGGAGTATCGGCAATGAAGTGCCTACCCAGTGCAGTGCCGATGGGTATAAAGTGGCCAAATTCCTTCAGGATATTTGTCACCGAGAAGATCCTACCCGCTTGGTTACTGCCGGAATGGACCGCATTTCCTGCGTGCTGGACAATGGTTTCGCAGCAATGATCGATGTGACGGGCTTTAACTACCGCACCCATCGGTATCAGGAGGGGTATGAAAAGCTCCCGCACAGCTTGGTACTGGGCTCAGAGACCGGTTCCACGGTGAGTTCTAGGGGTGTTTATCATTTTTCTGTAGAAAAAGGCGCGCAGGTGATCCATGAAGACCAGCAGTCCAGCGCTTATGGACTGGAGTACTGCAGCTGGTCAAATCTCCCCGAGGATGATTTTGCACTGGCGGAAGACTATGACTGGACCTTGGGACAGTTTGTGTGGACAGGCTTTGACTATTTGGGAGAGCCTACGCCGTATGATACCGATGCTTGGCCCAATCACAGCTCGATGTTCGGGATTGTTGACCTAGCTGGAATTCCCAAGGATAGGTATTATTTGTACAAGAGTGTGTGGAAGCCAGAAGAAGAGACCCTTCATATTTTGCCCCATTGGAATTGGGAGGGAAGAGAAGGTGAGAAGACACCAGTTTTTGTTTATACCAACTATCCATCTGCCGAACTCTTCATTAATGGCAAGAGCCAAGGGAAAAAGGCCAAGACCAAAGAGGGGAGCTTGCAGGAACGGTACCGGCTGATGTGGATGGATGTGACATATGAACCTGGCGAAGTGAAGTTGATAGCTTATGATGACAATGGCAACAAGGCAGCTGAGAAACTCCTACATACGGCAGGAAAAGCCCATCACATCAACCTAATTCCCGAAAAAGAAAAAGTGTCCGTGGATGGCAAGGAACTGGCTTTTGTCCGCGTGCAGGTTGTGGATAAGGAGGGGAATCTCTGTCCGACCGATCAACGATCCCTGTCGTTTGAAGTGAATGGCGCAGGGGCTTTCAAGGCCGTTGCCAATGGTGATCCGACTAGTTTGGAGCTTTTTCATAAGCCTACTATGAAGGTGTTTAACGGCCAACTTACGCTTATCGTATCACCAGAAAAGTCAGGTGAAATCAAGGTGGTCGCAAAGGCAAAGGGAGTCAAGACAGGGGAGGAAACCTTGTCAGCTTATTGATGGATGCTCTTTAGGTTTTCTTAGACTACAGTTTCTTTTTTCCAGTTTCCTCCTTGTCCGCTGGTGGATCAAAAACGGGTAAAAATTACCAAGTAAATTGGCCATCACCAGTAGGTAGAAAAAGAGTTGGGAACCTGTAAAAAAAATGAATAGTGTAATACCAGCTAAAACCACCGTGGCAATTAGGTACTCAAATTCCCGGGTAAAGTGTTTGATCTTAATCTCCTCAAGGCTAATACGGTTTTGGTTTTTTCCATACATCATCTGATATTCCATGTACTCCAGTGGAAAATAGGAGATGAATTTTTCAAACCAGTTGAGGGCTATCCATTTTTCCCATTTGTTGCCGTTAAAGAGGAACAGCTTACCATACCTGGAATGGAGAAGGTGGCCTTTTGTCCAATGACAAACCATTATCGCAACAAACCAAGAAAATATCAATGAAAGAATAGTAGGGAAAATTATGGTGATTAAGATCATTTACTTTGGATTATAAACCTGCTAACTACATAAACACGCAATTCACATAATTATTTTAAATTTTGGATATTGTTTTCTTTTCACATCGATGAAATGGGGCTTATTTTCCAGTCTTTATAAGGGTGGTAGATAAATGTGCTGATTGGTATGATGCCCTTAGCCTAGTGATGGATCAAGCAATATTTTTTGGGAGATAATTTTCGACACACTTCCTTAAGACTCTTTTTTCCTGTTGATTATTGGAATAAAGCGCTGTTGGTGTGTATTGGTTTTTAGCGTGAATTTATAAGCGCTAGGCAGGTAATTGCTGCTAAAAGAATGAGGTTGCTTTTGATGTTCACCATGAGGGGTTGCCCATGGCTAAGGAGATTACGCCCTTTCAGGGCTTTTTTATGCTACTTGTCTTTTCCAATTATAAGCAAAAAATCAGCGCAAATCATAATCATCTGCGTCATCAGCGTTCTATCCGAACCATCCCCCGATCCTTCAACTTTTCCGTAAGACCCGGCCAAGCACCAACTACTTTTTGGGTGGATATAAAGGAGGTGAATTTTGTAAGTACTTCTGGGCTCAAGTTAGACTTATCCAATCATAAGAATTATGAAGGAGGAAAGCATTTAAGGTAAATTTCGAATGGTAATTTTTTTAAAAAAATCCGTTTGAGTTCAATTTTCGTGGTGATTTTCCTTTCTTTTTCTGCCTCAATAAAATAGACATCTTCGGCTTGATCGATTGCAGTCTGAAAACGTTTTATTTCAAGCTTTATTAAAGAAGGAAATAGCACTTTGAACAACTCAAAGTCGATGAGGTGTTTTTTCATTAGTCTGATAAGTGTAGTTTCTTTATATCAAAGTAATCAAAATTGACAAATAGACAAACGAATAATGTGATTTTTTTTAGAATTGATAATAAGAGATGGTGATTTTTTTAAGTGAACCGTTACTAAATACAATTGTAGAGGTGATATTTACAAGCACCTATATTATGCGTGCAATCGTTGTACTTCACACCAAGATGCTATTAAAGCTTGTTTTTTATTGAGATGTTTGGAAAAGTCAATGAATACAGGAGTGCTGAGTGGTGTTCTGAGTATGATCCAGTCAATTCCTTCAGCTTCTATGTGGCTTCCTGATAAATTTTCATTGGTGTTGCCAAAGCCATGGCAATAATGGTCATTGATAGTTTTTCCTACATTGCTCATATTGAAATCGGTATAGTTAAAAAGGATTTCTGATTATACGCTTTATTGCCAATAGGTTTTATTTCTCACGGAACACACAGAACTCCAAGAATGAAATAAGGCTTTTCTGAGATTTCCATGTTTTCTGTGAGCACCTATTTCATTTTCCTGTGATTACTGGTATCATTGCTGATAATCATGAAAGGATTCCTAATCGTATTACGTAATTTAAATAAAATCCCGCAAAAACCCTTTCCTTAAACCTAATATTGGTATTAAATACCGTAAAAGGGGTAGGGTATTTAAATAAAAATAACGCAACAATGTTGCAAAAAATAGCATTCTCAATTAGGTTTGTGTATTATAGGTTCATCAGAGAATATATTTCCTATGGGTTAGCTGTCTATTAGGATACCATAAAATACAGTAAGGGTAAAAGTCGTTTATCAAAATTGGAAAGATGGATTGGCCAAAAGCTATTAACTATGGATACAAAACGCATAAATGTTTTTATACTGACAGGTTTTTTGGGGGCTGGGAAAACAACTGTGCTAAATAATTTATTGCAGCAATATGCCCGTGAAAACAACATGGTAATCGAAAATGAGTTTGGAGCGGCATCTGTGGATGGCGGTTTGGTGAATGTCCGGCAAGACCGAGTTTTTGAGTTGAACAACGGGTGTATTTGTTGTTCATTGGGAGAAGAGCTCTATAGCGTCCTGAGAGAAATAGCGCAGATGCCCACTCCTCCTGAGAATGTGTTTATCGAAGCGTCGGGCTTGGCTGACCCTGGTGCTCTGGCCAGTGTTTTTGTGATGGAAACAGTGAGTGAGTATTTCGTAGTCAAAAGTGTCATAGGAATAGTCGATGCTGTTTTATTTGAGGATAGTTTGGTAGAAGTGCCAGAGGCGGGAAGACAATTGGCCATTGCTGATTTGATAGTGTTGAACAAGGAAGCAATGGTTGCCAAAGACTACACCCACTCTCTCGTTCAGAGAATCAAGCGAATTAACCCTCTTTCTGTTGTATATCCTACCAATTACGGTAACATCAGCACTGAGCTGCTGGCCCAGCACTTTACTGAAGCCCCCCAGTTGTTAACTTATAAAGAAACACAATCGCATGAACACAGCGATGTCAAATCGATTTTGTTGGATTTTAAGGAGGTCGTTTTTGATCTTGGTCGTTTGCGAAGTATCTTGACGGTGTCACTATTTCTCCATTACCATCAGATTTACAGGATCAAAGGCTATGTCCATATCAATGGAAGCAAGCGCCTTCACTTGGTCCAAAGCGTAGGCCAGCAGCTTAGTATTTCTCCCGTCCATAGAAATGAGGTCCAAGATCCTTTTTTAGTGGTAATAGGAAAAGGGCTTACCAGAAAAGGGATAGAGAAACTGTTTTCCAAGGGCTTTGATCATGAAGCAATGGTCAAGTGACAGGTGAAGACCAATCAAATATCATTTCTAGAAAGTCGTGACATGAAGAGTCCGATCGCCAATAAAGCAGCATTTTGCGTACTGTCTTCACCAATTGATCAGGCTTTTTTGATCATCTTGAGGGAAAACCAGCCCAATACCACAATGATGATGGCCATTATCGCCCAAAGCCATGCTTTATTACCAAATAGCGGCAATGGAGCAGCAGCCGGTGTTGACTGGATGGCTATTGGCGGTTTTAGCGTAAGTGCTTTTGGGGAGGAAGGGATGTTTTCAGTGAATTGGGCAATATCATAATGCGGGGCTATTCCATTGGCCTGGCCATATACCAGAAAATAATCTGCCGGTGTCGTGAATCGGGCGATCAGCATATAGTCAAATCCTTTGGCTTCCACACCATTCACGGTGAGAGGTGTATTGTCCTGATTATGGATGGTGATCCTGAGCTGCTGTAGCGTGGTAGGAGGCAGGTCAAATTGGTTGCCCGAGAGGGAGTTGAGCATTCCTGAAGCCAACTGACGGTACTGATAATGCCAGCCTTTTTCTATCTGTACACTGTCCGAAAGGTAGCTTATAGTGACTGGCCGATAATAGTCAAAATCTTCGTTAATATTGATCTTCACCTGACTTATCGGTACCGGCATGCTTAATTTCACTTCGATTTGACTTGACTTTGATTCATCATTCTGATGTGACTGAATACTGGCGACTTGGTGGTTTTGATAGGTTCCTTTTTCGATGACCTGCCGCTCTAGTGTTGCTTTTTGCAAGTTGGGATTTTTGCTGCTGGGGATGGCCAGTCGGTAATAGGGGTAATTGGCCGCCGGAAAATCCAACGTGGTGAACCGGAAGTCTGTGGAAGTGTTTTTGATGGAGAGTATCCTGTAATCTTCCAATAAGGTGAACCATTCTTTTTGGTCATGGCTTCCCTCCAGCTTTACTTTCCAGTCAAAGTTCTGTCGACCAATATCAAGGGCAATATGGTCCGTTATCGCTTCACCCGCTACTTCAAACGTGTAAAAGTGATGTCCACTACTTTGTGAGGTGTTGAGTAATTTGAAGTCAATGGAGGCTTTGTCCGCTTTTGGCGCAGTGGACCTGAGGAGATAGGGAGCTTCTATCGTGTCCTGTTGGGCTGTGATGCCATAGATGCGGATATCATCGAGCTGTTGGTCGACCTTTCCGAAAATATCATCCGGCAGGTCAATCTGATGCCACGTATCGGTGATGCCTTCCAACTCACGCATATACGCGTAATCCTTGATTTGCCCTAAGGCCTGCTGGGACACCAGCAGGTAAACGGGGATTAGAAGTTTAATGATCGGTCTCATCAGTGATAATGTGCTTGAATTTGTTGTACAAAAATGAAATGATCAGCAATAAAATGCCAAGGGAAATGAATACCACGGTTTTGGCGATGGTGTCCAAGTGGCTGATGTCATAGAAGAACAGTTTGAGCAGTGTAAGACCAAACAGCGCAATCGCCGCTATCCGCAGGTACTTTTTGTTTTTCCAGATTCCAATTCCTATCACTGTCAGCGCATAGACACCCCAAAAGATACTAAGCCCAAGCTTATATTGACGGGACCAGCCGGCCATGTCCATCCAATGAATCAGTTCACTGCTGAGGGTCCATACTAACGTGAGGTGCAGTCCAAAATCAAATGCCATCACAAAAGAACGTTTCATAAAAGCCTGTTTTCGGTAGAAATAGGCAGCGATAAGGGCTAGGCCTACAAAAACAAAGGAGATATAGCGAATGATAATATTTCCAAACCCATATGCAAAGTATTCCGGGTGGGGTGGATCCAGATAAGTTACCCTAAGCTCACTTAACGCATAAAGACCATCGGTCAAAAAGATCAGTAAGGCAAAGGCCAATAAAACCAAGTTTACCCAGCCGAGAGGTTGACTGCGGAGTTTTTTGAAATTTAAAATCGCCAAAATTGCTAGAAAAGCCAGCGAATAGCAAATGGCCCAGATGCTCTTAAAATGGAGCAAGTCCTCGTTTCTAACGTATCCGATATTATCAATGGCCACTTCCGAGATGACATACAGTTGCTGCCAGTAGGTGTTGATTTCTGCAAGTAAAGTGTAGAAAGCGCTAAAGAGGAGGATCGCGGGAATACCAAAAGAAATGACAGTGGCCGTTTCTTTTGTCGGTTTCCACGACGGGGAGAAGTCCGTTGTTGATTGCAGCCAATAGATCCACCCAAAGCCTGCCAAAAACAGCAAAGAGGAAAGAAAATGGATATTAATTAGTGGCGTAAAATGCGCTTCTTTTATTTCTGGATAATATGTGGCGTAGATGATCGACCAGTCTTGGATCAGGCTGAAGAAAGCGATGAGCATGAGGGGATAGGCCATTTTTTCGTAAAATGCTACCTGTTTGGTCCTTCCTATCCAGAATAATAACGCAGCTTCACCAGTCCACAGCAATGTCACCCAATTGCCATCCAACTGTACTGGGAAAGTCAGGGTGACAAAGATCAAAACCAGCCCTATCACCAAATAGAAGAGGTTGCGATCAGCGAGTTTACGTCGATAAATCGGTAAGCTGACCAAGAAATGGATAATGGCATTGGCCAGTGTAAACAGTCCTAAAAAGGGGGCTTTATCCGGTTGATCTGAAAGAAGCGCATATCCTATTCCATAGAAGATAAAGGCATTGGTCATCAGCATGATGATATCTGCTGAATTGAACTTTTCCTTCTGAAGGAATTTATAAGCAAGGAATGCCAAGTAGAAGATCACAAAAAAGATCACCAGAAACGTCATGGCCAAGCCAAAATGTTCCGCGCGTCTATAATCGAAAACAAACCATACCAGATAGATGATCCAAGTCAGTCCAAAAGCGGAATAGTAAAGTGCTTTCCAGTATTTTTTGATAGCAATGACAAGGATTCCCGCATTGATAATAGCGATATATGAAAAGAGAAAGCCGACATTGCCGGATCCATCACTGAGTAGAAAGGGGACAGCATAGGCGCCCACCAGTCCAATGTGTGCGATGACCTGCTTGTCGTAATGCAATGCTGCCAGCACGGTAAAGGCCGTGAAAATAACCATCAGTGCAAAGGTTAACGGAAGCCCGATCAACCCATAAAAGCTAAATGCTGCAAAAGTAATAAAATACATAATGGCCATGGCTCCACTGAGCAGCACAGCACTGAAATTTCCATACTTCTCTTTTAGCTTTATGGCAAATCCCATGAGACCAATTCCCAAGCCGTAGCCAATGATAATTCTGGTCAGTGGGCCGATCAGTTGGTTTTCAATGGTGTATTTGGCACCTATGGCGACCCCTATGATGACGATGATAATACCGATCTTATTGGCGAGGTTTTCACCAATAACCTTTTCAAAGTCGATTTTTGGTTTTTTTGACTTGGGAGGGAAGTCCCAGGCCAAGGCTGCTTTTGACTTTTCCTGTTTACGGAAGGGCCGTAGCGATGGTGTTGGTTCCTTTTTGGGAATTTCGGGTAGCGTTTTTTCCTCTTTTCCGGCAGAGGTAGATGTTCTTTTTAATTGTTGGATTTCAGATTGCAGCTGATTGACTTCCTTGGAAAACGCTTCTTGTTTTTCCAGTAATACTTCCAGGTTTTTTAGAAGCAAGTCCAGCTTTTCGTGATTTTCAGCCATAGATTAATGGTAAAATAGAGTCGATTGATGAAAAAATAGCAGTCAGCTAGCTATTCCGGCAATATAGGATTTTCTCGGCTAATAAAATGTGATCTATTACAGGAAATACGAAAGCGTAAATTGTGAATCTCTCCGAATACTTACGACCTTTTGGGATAACGATTACAGATGTTGATGGTTATGAGGAAGTAATTTGTTTCATATTGAAGGCGTTTTGTTTTTATGAAGCGGGAAGTGTAGAGCAGTTTCCTGTAGCGGGATAGGAAACAAACAACTGCCACCGATTCACCTAATTTTGCCTCAAAAAAACAATAGGTCGGTCTTCTTTACTGTAGCTATTTTCGTTGGGATTTGCCTAGGCTTTCTTTACAAAAATGGACTTTAAGGCCATTGCGCCGAAGCCAGGGATTTTGCAGTCTATATTGTGGTCTCCCTCTACCAAACGAATGTTTTTTACCTTGGTGCCTGCTTTTATGGGGTGGGCAGCGCCTTTTACAGGCAGGTTTTTGATCACTACCACATCGTCGCCATCTTGGAGGGGATTACCGTTGGCATCTTTGACGTCCAGACTTTCTTCATCCTCCTCAGTAACTGCAGTTTCTGGGTTCCACTCGTGGCCACATTCAGGGCACATCATCGAAACTCCGGTAGGGTAGGCGTATATGGAACTACATTGGGGACAAGGGCTATTCTCTGACATGATTCGTAGTAATGTGTAGGATAAATTACTGTTCTGTAAATACTTCTTCTTTATGATCATCGTGGTTTTGGTGATCACACAGCTCTTCGGAATGCACTTCTCCAAAACCCGAACAGGTATGGCAAGCGCTGACCTCTTTTAGTGTCCCATCGCATCGTGGGCAGGTTAATCTTCCCTCACCTTCACATCGGGAGCATTGGTAATATTCGGTGATGTCAAAGACATTTTTCCGAGTGACGATCCCGGTGGCTTTACAGCGGCTGCAACCCACCACTCCTTTTCCTTTACAATAGCTACAGTCCTGCTCGATGACTTTTTTGCCATGGCAGGTAGGGCAGGGTTGGTACCGATAACCTTTGGCATCACACAGCTTACAGGATGAAATAGCCTCCAAAGGAGCTTTCAGTGCTTGCTGTAGGGCTTTTGCCTCCTTATAGTTTTCTGCTTTGAACCCGTTTATTTCAAGGTATTTGTTGAGGAAATTAGAGCTGTTGTCGAATTGCTTTAATTGGTAAAGGGTTTCTGCAAAATAGTAGGGCATTTCTGGTGGAATGGAAACCCCGCTTTCGATAATTTGTCGGAAATAGTAATTGGCTTTTTCATAATCACTTTTGGCGATGGAAGTTTTGGCCATTTCCATGAGACGGTCAGTTCTTCCTAGGTTGGGGCTACTTTGGCCAAAAGAAGTGTTGGTCATTCCGACCAATAATAATAAAATGAAAAGGGAAGTCTTTAAAGGGATAAGCCAGGAATGTTCCTGTGTGATTTTCTTTCGCGGCATAGTATTGATTCTACTCTCTATCTAATCGAACTTAAAGAACTAAAATTTGCACGAAATGTCCGCAGTTTTTTCCTTTTTTTTAAGTTATATTAACATTATTAGTGCATTTTGAATGACTATTGCGCAAATGGTATGTATGATTTTACTACAAAAACAGGAGTTTTTATACAGCTTTTTTTAACGGCACACCATAGATGGTTCATCCTGTTTGTCCATCTTTTCCCAGGGTAGGAATCGCTAAAATAACCTCAAACTTGACAAGGTAACGAGATGAAATAAATTGTTTCGGGTATTTATTACTAGTTAATTGTTAAGGATTTTATAATTTACTGTTAAAAACGGAAATGGTTATTAAATGAATTGTAATTTTTAGTTATATTAAAAGTGATTTGTTAAAAAGCAGGCAGGGTTATTGATGAATAGCGACTGCAATCTTTTTGATGCACTATACAACTTAACTGTTTTAACATGATCAATGAAATTTTAAAAAATGTGGGGCCAGAGGTGATTTCTAAGATCACTAGCCAGTTTGGATTGTCAGAGGAGCAAGCCTCCAAAGCAGTAGACACCACACAAGAATCTCTCACTGCCACAGCCACCAAAGAAGCTGCAGGCGGGAACCTGGATGGATTGCTCAATATGATCAATCAAGGCAGTGGAGCGGCCGGTGGTAGTATGTTCCAGAAGTTTGCAGGAAACCTGGCCAGCGATTATATCTCCAAGCTGGGAGTTTCTGAAGGTATTGCCCAGCAGATCAGCAATTTTGTCCTGCCATTGGTGCTCGATAAGATCCTAGGCCAGACTGGTGGAAATGCCGGCAAAGGTGACCTGATGAAGCTTATTGGAGGCAGTGCGGGTGATATCCTCAAGGGCAAGGCAGGAGATATGCTCGGCGGATTGGGGAATATGTTTAAATGACAATCATCCTTTTTATGGGGGTTTAATAATGCGGAAGCATTGGCCGACTATGCTGGATATGGTCATATAGACTTTATTAAGCTCATTAATGATTGGCATCGCTACCACAGGACAACTTTAACTTAATTTTCAATTATAATTCGTTTACAATCATGTCAAAAACCATCACAAGCATTGAAGGAATTGGACCTGTGAATCAGGAAAAACTGACCAAAGCAGGAGTAAAAACCGTAGAAGGACTTTTGGAGAAAGGCGCCTCTAAAAAGGGCAGAAAGGAATTGGCCGAATCTTCAGGAATTGATGAAGGCAAGATCTTGGATTTTGTTAATATGGCTGATCTTTTTAGAATCAATGGCGTCGCCAGCCAATTTGCAGAATTGCTGAAAGCTACTGGGGTGGACACGGTCAAAGAACTTCGTACCCGAAATCCAGAAAATCTCCACAAGGCACTTACAGAAACCAATGAGGCAAAAAAACTTACCAGAACAGTTCCTGCATTAAGCCAAATAGAAGATTTTATCGATCAGGCCAAATCACTGGATCCGGTGGTTACCCATTGATATTAGCTATAGAGACAGACACCTTGGACGGTTTGCCGTCCAAGGTGTTTTTATTTTAGCATGATTGATCCAATAGTAGAGAATGAAAAATATTTTTAGCCGATAGGCTGCTACCGAAACGATGACATCATGCTCACTAATAGAAGAAGATACAAAAAGCATCTAGTTATGCATTTCGGAAAGCCAGCCACCAGCTTAATCATTTTATATGACAACTAAAGAAGATTTCCAGCGGCATATTTCAGCAGGTTACCAAACGAAAAAAGACTTTTTTGTTTTAGGAACAGGTATACTGGAAAAAAATCCCGTGAAAGAAGCTACGGTCAAGATTCCCCTAAAGACACTCAATCGCCATGGGCTGATAGCAGGAGCTACAGGTACGGGTAAGACAAAGACATTGCAAGTGATGGCGGAGCAACTTTCACTGAAAGGAATTCCGAGCGTACTGATGGATCTAAAGGGTGATCTTTCAGGTCTCGCTTGCCCGGGCACTTCAAATGATCACATTGTCTGGCGAAGTGATGCGATAGGGGTAGAATATGATCCTGCGGGTCTTCCTGTGGAGTTTTTGACTATCAGTCAAGAGCCCGGGACTAGGCTAAGAGCCACAATAACGGAGTTTGGGCCGGTGCTGATTTCACAGATTTTGGACCTGAACAGTACCCAACAGGGGATTTTAGCCTTGGTTTTCAGGTTTTGTGATATCAAACACTTACCCTTGTTGGATTTGGAGGATTTGAAAGAAGTCTTACAATATGTGATCAATGAAGGTAAAGAAGAAATAAAGAAGGAGTTTGGCGCAGTCTCCTCGGCCTCTGTGAATACGATCATGCGAAAGATCATAGAACTTGAACAGCAGGGAGCGACATCGTTTTTTGGTGAGGTGTCTTTTGATGTCAATGATCTGCTGAGGCAGAGAGAAGGAAAAGGAGTGATTTCCATTATTCGATTGACTGATGTTCAAAGTAAGCCTAAGCTCTTTTCTACTTTTATGCTGAGTTTACTATCTGAAATCTATGAAACCTTTCCCGAGCAGGGAGATTCGGATAAGCCCAAGATGTGCCTTTTTATCGATGAGGCACATTTGGTATTTGACAATTCCTCCAAAGACCTAAGGGATAAAATTGAAGTGATCGTCAAGCTGATCCGATCCAAGGGTGTCGGAGTTTATTTCTGTACGCAAAGTCCGACGGACATTCCGGAAAATGTCTTGGGGCAATTGGGGCTTAAGATTCAACATTCCTTGAGGGCCTTCACCGCCAAGGACCGTAAGGCTATCGGCAAAACCGCCGAAAACTACCCAGAATCTACATTTTATGATACCAAAGAGGTCTTGACCAAAATGGGAATTGGCGAAGCATTAGTTACAGCACTTAATGAAAAAGGAATCCCCACACCCTTGGTGCACACGCTGGTGAGACCTCCCGTGACCAGAATGGATATACTGTCCAAAACCGAACTGGAGAGCTTGGTAAGTCAATCACAGCTCGTTCAGAAATATAACCAGGAGATCGATAGGCAAAGTGCACACGAGATGCTGGAGGCAAAAATCCTACAGGCAGAAGAAACAGCCAAAGAGAAGTATACATCTACTGCAAACCGAAAAACTACTTCACGTAAAAAGGAAGACAGTTTATTTGAAGAATTGTCCAAAAATACCATGGTCAGACAATTGGGCAGGACAATTTTCCGTGAATTGACGCGGAGTATTCTTGGCACCTTATCCGGAAAGCGCAAGTAAGGTACTGCATCGCATAAGGGGTAGATGTTGCCCTAGTCGTATCGCTCATCTAGGATATATCCATAAGGGTTTTTTAATTTGGAAGAAGCAATATATTTTTACAGTATATGGCGATTATAGGAGTAATAGGAGGCGGAGCTGCTGGTTTTTTTGCAGCTATTCATGCGGCACAAGAAGGAGCACAAGTGACGATCTACGAAAAGACGGGCAAGACACTGTCCAAGGTGAAGGTGTCAGGAGGGGGGCGGTGTAATGTGACCCATGCTGCTTACCAAGTTTCCACACTGGTCAAGCATTATCCCAGAGGAGCAAAATTCCTTAAAAAAGCCTTTGGAAAGTTCCAGGTAAAAGATACGGTGGAATGGTTTGAAAGCAGAGGTGTAAAGCTCAAAACAGAAACCGATGGCAGGATGTTTCCTGTTAGTGACAGTTCACAGACCATCATCGACCTACTTCGCCAAGAAGCGGATAAACTTGGTGTAGAAGTAATGCAAAAGTCAGAAGTGCAACAGGTTACTGCTACGGATGAAGGCTTTGTATTGACTATAAATGACAGTACCACCATGGTGGACAAAGTGATCGTCTCGGCAGGAGGAAGTCCAAAGTCAAAGAGCTACGATGTGTACAAAAAACTAGGACATACCATCATTGATCCGATCCCAAGTTTGTTTACTTTCAATACCCCAGCAGCAAAGCTGAAGCAGCTGCCTGGAGTGGCCGTCCCCAATGTCCAGGTGAGGATAGAAGGTACCAAACTGGCTTATGAAGGTCCATTATTGATCACCCACTGGGGAGTCAGTGGACCTGTGGTATTGAAATTATCAGCTTTTGGGGCAAAGTGGCTTCATGAGCAAGATTATAGTACGAATGTACACATTAGGTGGGTGACAGGAATGAAAGAGGAGGAAATCGGACAAGCGTTGCGCACCTACAAACAACTACACCCAAAACGTAAAGTAAGTGTTCACCCACTTTTTGATTTGCCAAAAAGACTGTGGGAGCACCTGATAGAAAGTGCAGGAATTGACTCATCGGCCAAGTGGTCAGAATGTGTCAAAAAACAAATAAATATTTTGGAACAGCATATTTTTTGTTATATCTTACAAATGAAAGGTAAGACGACGTTTAAAGAGGAATTTGTTACAGCTGGAGGAATAGCCCTAAATGAGGTGAATCCAGTAAATATGGAGAGTCGGTTGGTGCCAAATTTGTTCTTTGCGGGAGAAGTTTTAGACATAGATGGTATTACGGGAGGTTTTAATTTTCAGGCCGCTTGGACCACGGGATATATTGCAGGAAAATCAACACAAAAACTATGATCAACACCATGCCTAACATGATTAAAAGCAGGAATATTAACATGGATAAAGTCCATGAAATGTCAGAGGGAGATATGGAATTTCAGAAGGAACTGCTTCAAGCCATTGCCAGTTCCGTAGAAGAGCTAAAAGAGCGATATGAAGATGGTATTACTAAGCGTGATGAAGATATTCTTCACCAAGCGAGGCACAAGGTTAAGCCAACTGTTACCATTTTTGAGCTTAGAAATTTAAGTCAAGTTTTGGACAAGGGAAGACAGCTTATCCAACAAGATGAATTGGATGAGAGGATGAATGAACATTGGGAAGAGTTTTCCAAAGTTGCTGATGATCTCTTGCGAGAGATTTATGAAATGAATAACTGAGCACAGATTTCGTTTGTTAAAAGAGAATTGCCGAATACTACTACTTCACATTACATTTTTGCCCATTGATCTACTAGTAAAATGCTGATAAGTTGATTTTTACAACTATACTGGGCCATAAATTCACTATTGCTACTAATTGTATCCATTCATAGAATAGGGTTGACCTGATATTCTGGTTTTATGATCGGAATAATCCGTCATTGTTAGCTTGTCTGGGTCAGATAGGTTCTTTTTACAGGATGGTACGTAGGAAAAAGGGGCAATCTCGTATGGACGGAGACTGCTGTAGCTCCTTCCCATAGATCACTGTTGGAGACCTGTTGGCTCGAGATAAGGGGCAAGCAATGGTTCAATGGGGAATAATTTTCGACACACTTTCCTAACATTGCTTCTCCCTATTGATTATTGGAATAAAGCGCTATTTGTGTGTATTGGGTCTTAGCGTGAATTTATAATGCTAAGAAGGTGATAGCTGCTAAAATAAAGAGATTATTTTTTATGTTCACTTTGTGTATGGCCCATGGCTTAGGGTGTAATGCCCTTTTAACCTGAGCTCGACTTATTTTTAGTATAAAAAGCGTCATAGCGAAGCCTTTTAAGGAGGATGTGGGTTGGAAAAGGGTGTGGCAACTCGCCGCGGCGAGCTGCCACGGCTTCCACTTCCTCAAATCTCCCCCTAAGTCCTGTTTGGCTCCAGACAGGCTCGCAGTGCATGTTCCGACCACTGTACGGAAACGGTTTTATAATCGAACTGAGGTTATGAAATTAAAGCATTGATATTTGAGAGGCCAGGGAACAGTCCCCTTGTTCCGACAGCTGTGCTGTGGAACCACGAACATTGAGTTTTTAACTCAATACCATATATTCGAGCAATTATTTAGGATACAGTTTGTTTGTAAGAACATAGACACTGGACAATAGGGGAGATTTATCAAAAGACCCCACCTACCTCGCCAACAAGGGGAGGAATACAGTTGTCAGGGGTGTTTTAGCAATGGAAGAATACGCTTCACTTATGGTGATTTTTTGGGTAGTTTATTGCTTCATCAGCCTAAGATCATTTACTTTGTCGGCCATTACCGAGCTGAATTTCCATGCCTTTAATAAAACATTCTTCCTATCCCGGTCCACCAATACTTTACTTTAATGGTCATTTCGAAACGATATTGCCCAGTGTGTTTCGGAAAATTACTGGTGTCGTATACCAGCGTGAGCGGATCGATACAGCGGATAGGGATTTTTTGGATTTAGATTGGAGTAGGGTGGGAAGCAAAAAGCTTTTGATCATTTCCCATGGGCTGGAAGGAAACTCAGCTAGACACTATGTCACGGGGCTAGTGAAACTGTTTAACCAACACCAGGTGGATGCATTGGCCTGGAACAACCGCTCGTGCAGCGGTGAAATGAACCGTCAGCAAGTACTTTACCACCATGGAGCCTCACATGATCTGAAAACAGTAATCGAGCACGTGCTGGCTACTGGTGAATATACCGATATCTACCTTGCCGGGATCAGTATGGGAGGAGCGCAAACACTCAAATACCTCGGCGAAGAAGGAAGTGCACTTCCCAATCCTATAAAAAAGGCCGCGGTCTATAGCACTCCCTGTAATTTGCCAGACAGTGCAGCGACGTTGCGATTTACCAAAAACATCTTTTATAAAAATAAATTCCTCGCCAAGCTAAAGGTGAAAATGGCCGAGAAAGCCAAGCAGTTTCCTGGTATTATTGACGAAGTTTTACTGCAGACGGTAAACGATTTTGATAAGTTTGATGACCACTTTACCGCAAAACTTCACGGGTATAGGAATGGGCAGGACTTTTATCATGCTGTTAGCCCTGACAATTGGATGGAAGAAATTTCTGTTCCCACGCTCATAGTCAATGCCCAAAACGATCCATTGCTGATTGATCGTTGCTATCCCATACAACTTGCCGCACAGCACGAAATGGTTTATTTGGAAATGCCCAAACGAGGTGGGCATACAGGCTTTGCTGTCAAAAGGAAGGAGTTTAGCTGGGCAGAGGAAAGGCTACTGGAATTTTTGAATTCGAAATGACATTAGGTGTTTTTTAGATTGATGCCTTTATCCACCATTATTATATAGCGATCAAAACCTTTTGCTGATTTGATAGTTTAGGATATTAAATAGTTTTTCACATGATTCAAAAAGCTTATATTTAGCTCTGATGAATTTTATGGGCAGTCTGTTAAGAAAAACAGCATGCCTATGTGTTAGGTTAAGCAACAAATACCAAAATTATGCGCCATCTTTTTTATAATATCACCATTATCCTAGTTATTTTCTTTGCCATTTTGGCCTATTATTATGAACAATGGATTTGGGCTTTTCTGATCATAGGGCCGATAGTTTTGATCGGGGTTTATAACCGTTTTCAGAAACGGCATACGATTTTAAGGAATTTCCCTATTCTAGGTTATTTTAGGTACTTTTTTGAGATGATTTCTCCAGAAATCCAACAGTATTTTATCGAAAGAACTACTGACGGTAAACCTTTCAGCCGAAATCACAGGGCGTTGGTGTATAGACGGGCCAAGGATGTAAACGATACCCACCCCTTTGGCACACAACTGGAAATCACTGGTGAAAACTACGAGGCCATTCGGCATTCGATTTACGCTACCCCGCCCGTTTCAGAGATTCCTCGGGTGATTGTCGGTAGCAAGGCCTGCAAGCATCCTTACAGTGCTTCGATTTTGAATGTTTCGGCGATGAGTTTTGGTTCACTGAGCAAAAACGCTATCATGGCCCTTAACCACGGAGCCAAGAAAGGGCATTTTTATCACAATACGGGTGAAGGAGGACTTTCGCCCTATCACTTGGAAGGTGGTGGAGATTTGGTTTGGCAGATCGGCACTGGCTATTTTGGCTGCCGAACCGAGGATGGGGATTTTGATCCGGAAAAATTCAAAGAGAAAGCAGCGCATGAGCAGGTGAAAATGATTGAAATCAAAATCTCCCAAGGAGCCAAACCCGGTCATGGGGGAGTACTTCCAGGCGAGAAAAACACGCCTGAAATTGCTAAAATCAGAGGAGTAATACCCCACACCACTATCGTATCTCCACCCAGTCACCGGAAATTTTCTGACCCTGAGGGACTGATCAAGTTTATCAGCGAATTAAGGGAGCTAAGCGATGGTAAGCCAGTTGGCTTTAAGCTTTGTATAGGAAGGACGGAGGAGTTTATCGACCTCTGCGCGGCCATGAAAAAGAGTGGTGTAGTGCCAGATTTTATCACGGTGGATGGGGCCGAGGGCGGAACTGGGGCTGCGCCATTGGAATTTTCCGATTCGGTGGGTATTCCACTCGAACCCGCATTGATTTTTGTGCACCGGACCTTGGAAAAATTTGGGCTGCGGCAAGAAGTGAAAGTAATTGCTAGTGGCAAAGTGCTCACGGCTTTTTCTATTTTGAGGATGCGTGCCCTGGGAGCCGATATGTGCAATTCCGCCAGGGCATTTATGTTTACAGTGGGCTGCATTCAGGCACTCCGCTGCAATACCAACGACTGCCCAACTGGCGTGGCCACGCAAAATAAAATGCTGGTGAAGGGATTGGTGGTGGAAGAGAAGGCCGAAAGGGTATTCAATTTTCACCGAAATACCATGCATGCTGTCCTAGAACTATTGGGAGCCTGTGGAGTGAAGCATACCAATGAAATCAACATCAGCATGTTTGTGAAAGGTGATGAAATGGTCGCCTTGACCAATAAATACTTCCCTGACTCCGTGCTGAACAGGGTGGATTGATGTAGTTTTTAGTAGTGAGACTTGAGAAGTGAGACTTGAGACAAATGTACATTGTATTGAGACAATCCTCCCCGCCGCGGCGGGGAGGTTAGGTGGGGTTATTTTGGAGCAAAGAGAAACACAATAGGATTTTAGTAAATGACTAGCGATTACAATAATTGATAATGAAAACTAATATTAATCCGGTCAACACTAATCAGGGAAGTACAATGAGTCAGTAGGTGGTAGGTTAAATGAGTTTAAGTAGTTGTGTCAGTTCCCAATAACTTGCATAATAAGCTAAGTAAGAACCCAAGAATAGGAGAAGAAAAAGTTTGCCCTATTGTTGGGCTACTTTAAGTGTTTGATCAATTTTCCTAGATGATCGTAGAGTACTTTCATTTCGTCTAGATCGAGAACCTCTACATTTTTTAATATTTCGGAAGGGATGCAAACTGCTTTTTCCCTCAGGGCTTTCCCATAAGAGGTCAACGTGACAAACACCTTGCGCTCGTCATCTTTGTCCCGCGTTCTTTTTAGCAAACCTTTGTCTTCAAGCCTTTTCAAAAGCGGTGTCAGGGTGTTGGATTCTAGCATCAGTGCATGGGAGATTTGACTTACCGTAAGATAATCTTCCTCCCAAAGTACCAGTAGCACCAAATACTGTGGATAGGTCAGGTCCAGTTTGCTCAAGTGTGGCTGATAGGCTTTTATTATCAGCCGAGAAGCAGCGTAGAGTGGAAAACAAAGCTGATTTTCAAGAAATAGGCTGGAATAATCTTCGGTTTTTGCCATTGTCAGTGTGTATGTTCGTTCTGTAAAACCAATTTACATCAGGTTTTCTGCTTTATCCAATACTTATATGCACCGCTACTCCAAAGGGCCCAAGCGATCAGCAGGGGTTGGAAGAAGAGCCTTACCAGTCTTTTGGTGTCCGTATCCAGGCCAAAGGAGTCGATGCCATTAACGTACTGTGCGATATTACCAGGGAAGACCGCTATGAAAAATAGTCCCAATGCAAGCCCTGTATACACTTTGTAGTTAGTGCCGATAACCATGGCAATACCCAAGAGGATCTCTGCGACACCCGAAGCGAGTACAACGAAATCTTTCGAGAATGGCACCCAATCTGGTACCTGAGCTTGGAATTCAGCCCGCAGAAAAGTCATGTGACCGATACCTGCATATAGCATAAATAGTCCCAAGAGTACCCGAAAGATATTTTGTGCTAAAGTTGTTTTGACGGTTGGTATGGTCATGGTCTTAAGGGTCAGAAGGTATAATAGGTGATTCAAAGTATCCATGAAGCCAAATTTTTGGCTTCATGGATATAGAATATTGCTTAATCATCTGTATTGACATTAATATTGACTTCCACATTACCTTTTACGGCATTGGAGTAGGGACATGTAGCGTGTGCAGTAGCTACGATGTCTTCGGCCGTGGCCTGGTCGGCGCCTTTAATGGTGATGTCAAGGGCAACCGTCAATTGATAGCTTTTGTCGGCTGTCATCGCCAATCCAACGGCGGCGGTGGTTTGGGATTCTATTTTTGCTTTTTTCATGGCAGCCACGTGAATAATGGCATTATCAAAGCAAGCGGAATAGCCTGCGGCAAAGAGTTGTTCTGGATTGGTGAATTCACCGCCTTTACCGCCCATTCCGGTAGGAACGCGGACGTCAAAGTCCAGAATACCATCTTCACTTTTTACATGGCCATTTCTTCCACCAACAGCTGTGGCACGAGTTTCAAATAATGTTTTCATAATTGATTAGGTTAAAATTTTCTTTATTTTATTCGATAGCGATTATATCGTAAACGATTTAAATGAGCGAAAAGTTTAGTAATAGTATTGATTTTTTATTCATCACTTGAGCGTCTACTGAAAATCATTTTTCCTTTCCCATCTCTTCCTTCTACTACAGGGGTGAAAATCAAGGTTATTCTATCCAATTGTAAGATTTTAGCTTGTCGACTATAAGGTCTGTTCTTTCAGGGCAAATGCGTTTAGTGTTTTGAAAGGAAACAATTCTCGTGTAGGCATTGCTATCATCCGTGCCGCTGGCACTTTCCCCCGATTTGTGCATTGGGAATCGCAGTAGCCTATCTTGCTGAATGCCGGGATAGGCTGGAAGTACAAGATCAGTTAGCTAGACAGGCTAACGTCTGTAAGTTGCTGATAACTTACATTCATATTGGTGTCTGTGCTATCCACAAATGGACTGGGGGGATTGCAAATCCTTACGTTTCGGAAGTAAACAAAAAGTGCAATTAGCCTTAATCGCATTCATGCGGTTTGGTATCTATAGCGACCTGAAATTGCTTTAAAATCAGTCGTTTTGGTGTTATCGGTGCTACGCTCACACCTTGTTTTCTGGAGCATGAATTATGTGTAACAACATAGACACATAGTCCACAGTAGGGGATATGCATCTATTCACCCTGTCGGTACCTTCACTGTTCTTGCTGGATCGATAGCAAGCCACTAAGGCACCAAGACGCTAAGTATTCTGGAGAGCAATAGGCCAAGTACCCGACACATCACTATTCCCCCCTCTTTGTGACTTCGTGGCCAAGAAATAATCAGCGAAAATCAGCTGGATCCGCGCTATCTGCGTTCCATTCAAAATTACCTGTTGGATCAATAAGGAGCCACTAAGGCGCCAAGACGCTAATTATTTTGGATAGCGAGGCCAAGTACCCGACACATTACTATTCCCCCTTCTTTATGACTTCGCGACTTTGTGGCCAAGAAATAATCAGCGAAAATCAGCTAAATCCGCGTTATCTGCGTTCCATTCAAAATCACTTGTTGGATCGATAGCAAGCCACTAAGGCACCAAGGCGCTAAGTAGTTTGGATAGCAATAGTCCAAGTACCCGACACATCACTATTCCCCCTTCTTTGTGACTTCGAGACTTTGTGGCTAAGAAATAATCAGCGAAAATCAGCTAAATCCGCGTTCCATTATTAGTCAAAACATCGCTCTCCGAGACCTTTCACGTTCTAAAAGCTATGTGCCCTATGATTCTATGTGGTTGTCAAATAAACAGATTACTAATACATATTACAGGTACATTTCATCCATATACTGGTATTTTACCACTTTACACCTAGTATGATGCAGGATACTTTTTGATTTTATAGTGATTATTATTGTTATAGACGGTGTATAATCTATAGAAATAGGAAAAATCCTTTATTTAATTGATTGATAGAGGGTGGGTCCCTAGTGTCTGTTTCGTAAGGGGATCCTGCTGCTTCCAAACATTATAGAGTACTGGATCTATCATAACCTGAGATTGATTTAAAAACTCAGTGCTAGTGGTTCCGCAGCATAGCTGTCGGAAAAGCGGTTCCCTGTACATCTACTGCCTTCGAATGAAGGATTGGTAATTCATTTTATAGTACTCGAAACCTACTAAATATCAAGGCCAAAGAATTAGGAAAAGTCCAACCTAATAGTAGGAGCAATTGATACCAAAGCAAAAATTGCCAAGTCGTTTGTGTTTGCTGAGCCCAGAGCAGATCACATTATAGTAAAAATCAATAAACCAATTTAACCGAATCGATGATTATGAAAACAAAATGGAATGTAAATGTTTTTGCCTTAGCCATTATGGCATTTAGCACGGTCTCTTCATGTATTCAGGAGGATACTCCTTCGGTGCAGGAAAGTGACGAAGTGGAATTACTAACGACTACCGCAGCATCTTATAAAGGGTGGAACCCCACTTGGGCCAATCTGATCGGCAATGAGCCAAGGGCAACAACTAATGCGGAGCAGTCTGCATTGAGGGACAAAGTGGCCAATGGGACCATTGATACAAGAGGGACACTGGTAGATGTTCCCAATACCACTATTGAGACCACAGGAACAGGTAGTCGATCAGTGATGCCGGATAGCGATATGAGATGGCATAATCCGCTTAATTCTAATGCTACTGACCCCAATGAGAGTACCCGTTGGTATCAGAAAGATGGGAATACGCAGGTGTTCAGGGTTATTCCAGGAGACCAAAACTGGCAAAATAGTAGAGTGGGGGCTGCCCGAAGTGAAGCCTTTGCCCCTAATCTAGGTATCCGGCGGGATGATAATAAAGTGATGACATTCTCTGCCCGATACCACGTAGCAGCTCATAACGGAGCTAAAGATGTCAAGATCTTTCAGTCCAAAGCAACCGCCGCCAATGGGTTTGACCCTGCTTGGGGAGTGGCCCTTCATGTTACCGCTGCTGGTGATATTGATATTATTAAAAGAGGTGTTACATGGCCCCAAAATGAAAGGATTTCTACTGGAAAGACGATCGGGCAGAGTTTTAATCTACGGGTAACCGACGATGGGTTCAATTATAAGGTCTTCATTGATAATGTAGAAAAAGCTTCCGGTACTTGGGATCGGGCAAACTTGAAGTCTGTATGCCGTTGGGGAGCTTATGTTCAAGGAGGAAGTGATGGGATTTTGCCTGGAAGCGTCAGCAATCCGGAGATTGTTTACATAAGTGGAGCCAGGGTGACACTTACGAATTAACAAGGGATATCAGCAAGCACAACACTTGGTTGGTAAGCCATCACCTTTGAGGTGATGGCTTTTTGGGGTTAAACAGGAAAAAGCAATAGGGGATTTCAGGATCACCAATTATAGAAATCTTGGATCAAGCGGAAAAGCTGGGGGCTTATAGAACGCTGAGGACGCAGATGATTAAGATTTGCGCTGATTTTTTTCAAGAATCAATAGGGATAAAAAATTCAAGGAAGTATGTCCAAAATTATTCCCCCAGAAATATTGCTTGGCCCAAAATCTTCGCCAAAACCTAGTATGAGGCAGGATAGACCTTCACGTTAAATTGGCTAATATTGATTTATAATATTTGGTCATGGAATAAAAAGGGAAATGAATGGATCAATGAAAGTGGCTTTTGTTATAGGGTTTTCAAAATCACCTTTCCTATTTCTGTGTAGCCCTGAGTAATTTATTGATCGAATTATTAAATAATAATGCCATTTTGTATTGACAAAATTCTGCGTTTATTATTAATGGTAATTGGGTTATGGCGTCCATCAGATAGTGTTTGGTGGACGCCTTTTTTAGATTTAAACCGGCTTGTGCATACTCTGGTTTAATTATATGAAATAATCGACATATTCCACCAATTTCCTATTCTTGGAAGATGTGCTGTTTATAGGTGGTTAGCGCCCTCTTAGGCTTCCGTGATCCAGGTAAGTAACTTAAAAAAAATCCTGTTGTATGATGATGATAAGATTTCTACTGTTTTTATTTATTGGCTGCATCCCTTCTCATCTGGTTGCGCAGTCGCTGGAGTTTTCTGCCCTTACTTGTGAGTCACAGGTAAACCCAATAAGCATAGAAGCTGGCCAACCTTCATTTAGTTGGATGATGAATGCAAGTGGCTTTGATAGGGAACAGACTGCTTATCAGATTTTGGTGGCCTCAGATAGTGCCTCTCTTTTTGTCGGGAATGGAGATATATGGAATTCTGGAAAGGTTTCGTCTAGCAATTCAGTGGACATATCCTACAAGGGGGACAGCTTGGTGCCAAAACAAAAATACTGGTGGAAAGTCCGGATATGGGACGAAAGTGGCAAAGTGACCAATTGGTCTATGATCCAGCGTTTCCAGATGGGACTGATGGGCACTCAAGAGTGGGGAGGTTCCAAATGGATTAGTCTAAGAGAAGACACAAGAACATCCCAATACCGGTTCAGAGGTTATAAAACCGGAGCTATGACAGCGCCGATACAGGTCACCAGCCATGCTGCTGGGTATTTTAGAAAAGAATTTCAAAATTCAAAGAACATAAAAGACGCACAAGCTTATGTATGTGGCCTTGGGTATTATGAATTATTTGTCAATGGAGAAAAAACAGGAGACCATGTTTTGGATCCAGCTCCATCCAATTATGACCAGCAAGCCTATTATGTGGTATATGATATTTCTGATAAGTTAAAAAATGGCAAGAATGCTTTTGGAATCATATTAGGGAATGGTTTTTATGGACAAAATATATCTTGGAAGAATGACCCAGAGTCGGAGAGGGACTTATCCTATGGCACTCCTGCTGTCAGGCTCATGGTTGATATTACTTATGATGATGGGAGTAAGGAGACATTGATCAGTGATGGTAGTTGGAAAGAATCTACAGGGCCTATAGTTTTTGATAATATTTATGGGGGAGATACCTATGACGCTCGGTACGAGTTAGGTGACTGGTCGCAAGTCGGCTATAATGATAGTGAATGGCAACAGACCAAGGAGGTGCGACCAGCAGTAACTAAAATCAGTGCACAGCAAATTCCTCCAATTAAAAAATTAAGATCATTCAAGCCAGAGCGTGTTTTTAAAGCGAGCAGTGGTGACTGGATAGTCGATTTTGGACAAAATATCGCAGGATGGATACACCTGACAGTGGATGAAAAGGAGGGAACCGTTATCGAAAGTATAGCTACTGAGGCATTGACCCAGGATGGAACAGCGATTTTTCCGGGCTCTACAGGAGGAGGTGCCAATGGCATGAAGCAAATGTACCGGTACATTTGCAAGGGAGGAGGCAAGGAAAGTTGGGAGCCGAAATTCAGCTATCATGGCTTCCGTTATGTACAAGTGTCGGGTCTTACCTCGAAGCCAAATGCCGAGACGATCCAAGCCGTGATGGTCGCAACGGACATAGAGAATAAGGGCTACTTCAGCAGCTCAGATCTGCTGCTTAACAAAATGCACGAGGTAAGTAAATGGACCATCGAAGGGAATATCCATGGTATACCTGAAGACTGTCCTCATCGAGAGAAATGCGGCTGGCTGGGGGATGCCCATGCATTTTGTGAATATGCGCTCTATAATTACGAGATGAACAATTTTTATGAAAAATACATGGAGGATATCCGTACCCAAATGCGTCCGGTCAAAGGAGGAAATAAAACTGAGAAGACCTTTCTGGCGCCTACAATGATCGCACCAGGTAGGCGCACCTCTTCGATTGCCAAGCTGGATTGGGGAGTGGCCACGATGTATCTTCCATGGTATAATTACGTCTATTACGGTGATAGTGCCATGGTTAAGGAATATTACGAAGAAATGAAGGTGCTGACCAATTACTACCTTACTTTCAAAGATGAGAATGGAGTGGTACAAAATGGAATGGGAGACTGGTGTCCACCACGATGGGACAGGCGACAAAATCCCGATGCCATGGAGTGTCCTCCATTGGTCTCCGCCAACGCCTATTTTTATGATGTGTTGGGAATAATGGAAAGGTTTGCCAAAATTACCAATGATGATATTTACCGAAGTGAAATAGCAAGGGAGCAGGAGGAAATAAAGAGAGCATTTAATTCCCAGTTTCTGGAAGCGGTCCCCGGGACAGCTCACAAATGGTACGGCAGTCAAACAGCTACCGTGATGGCCTTGCAGTTTGGGATGGTGCCGGAAAGTGAAATTTCTGCCGTTGTAAATGGGCTTGTGCACGACATTACTGTTGGAAAGAACGGGCACCATAGTACAGGCATTCATGGCAACAGGTATATTTATACGGTGCTGAGCAAGTATGGACATGAGGATTTGGCATATGAAATATTGACCACCCCTACATTTCCAAGTCAGGCCTATATTCTGAACTACGGTTTTACGACCTGGCCGGAACGACAATTTGAATGGGAAAAAATGGCCGGATTGACCAATTCTCTCAACCATCCCATGCACAGTGGTTTTGCGGCTTACTTCTTTGAATCTTTGGGAGGCGTAAAATCATCCTATGATGCACCGGGCTATAAGAGATTTGTGGTAAACCCCGTATTTCCAGCTACCCTTACCCGCACAGAAGTGGTGATTCCGACTCGATACGGTGATATCCGAAACTACTGGAAGAGAGAAGAGGGGGATGTTACAATGTGGTTGACCGTTCCCTTCAATACCAAGGCCTTACTCAAACTGACGGAAGAAGAATTGGCCACATTTACGATCAATGGCCAAACTGGAGAAGAATTTCTCCAGGAGCACGAGGAAGCATATTCGAGTAATCAGGAATTGGTTCTTGGGTCTGGCTCCTATAAAGTGGCCTACAAACATATAAAATAGGGAGATGGGTGCTTGCCTTTTAATTCAACGCGGTTTATGCACCTTATGCAGTTGGCCTTCTTTACTTATCTGTTCAGAAGGATACAGGATGCATTTACGAAGAAAATACCCTAAACTTGAAAAGCAGTAATTTGGTTTTGAAACATAACCCAGCTGTACCATTTGGCTAAATGATAATTTAACCCTTAACCCAGTCTGACCTATGAAAGGAATATCTTTCTACTTTACTATTCTTTATTGTTCCATTGTGTTGATGTTTAACCTTGGATGTTCAGAAGCTAAATTGGCCAGTGAACCAGTATCGTTACGTGTTTCAGAAAACTT